>DASXLU010000213.1:0-6995 GCA_036496065.1 Candidatus Acidiferrum sp. | reverse complement strand
GAAGCAAACAGTCCGATTGCCGGAAAGGCAATGAGGGATAGGCGAGCAGAACCAAACAACGCCGCAGAAAGGCAGCCCAGGGCACCGACGCTTGCACCAATCAACACCTTGCGGCTATCGAAAAACTTCAGAAGTAACATGCCGCCAAGGCATCCGGCAGTGAGAAGTCCCCAAAACCAGGAAACAGCAGTCGCACCGGCCGAGTGTGGATCGAAACCGTGATAGAGCTGCAGGAAACTACTCATCCAATCGGCGGCACCCTGTTCGCAAGAGACGTAGGCAAACATGGCCGCAAAGTAGAGCCACACGACGCGCTGGCGCAGCAAGGTTTTGTACATAGCGAGCGAACCCGGGCGCTCCTCCGCTGTGTGCTTCACTTTAGGGAAGTGTGAAAGCGCTAGCACAAACACCATCGCGAACGCAGAAACCGTAAAAATCCAGTAGATCGAAGCCCAAGGTAAATGGGGCGGCGTCAAGTTTGCCAGAACGCGCAGAACGACGTTTCTGTGAGTTGTTGTACTTCCGAGCCTGCTCACTAGAAACGAATAGATCCGAGGGCTTACGAAGGAAGCGCTTCCGAATACCAATTGCGCGAAAGCCGAATAGAATGCGTAATTTTCTTCACCGCCCGATACGCGGAGCAAGGGATTGATTGCGACTTGCAAGACCGCCATGCCGGCGCCGATCACGAAATACGAACCCATCGCCATCCGGTATCCCGGGAACAACGCAAAGCTCAGGGAACCCAACCCGGCCGCAAGAAACGCCAGCATCATCACCGGCTTCTCTGAAAACCGCTCCACCAGGAAGCCCGCAGGGATGGACATCACTCCATACGCGATGAAGAACGCGAATGCCAGAAATCCAGCTGCCGTCAGACTGACGTGGAAGCCCGCGATGATGTCTGGAACGATGGGTCCGAGGATGTTGGTCAGCAGAGAGATTACAAAAAAGGTCACTAGAACCAAGGCCACCATACTGCGGTTCCGTGTCATGCGATTGCTATTCCCCTCTCTCCCACTTGCGTGGTCCAACGGCTGATTTAAAAGCTCGGCCGGCTTGCTGCCCAAATCGATGATGCCAGACCCGCGCCGCTCCAATCAGATTCGCGTCGGCACCAAGCGAAGCGAGGGCGATTTCCGTCTTTTCGGCTGGAACAAACCGGCACCCTTGCGTAATGGTTTTGCGGATGCCGTCAAGAAAGAGGTCGGCGCTCTTCATCACGCTACCGCCTAGCACGATCACGTCGGGCACGAAGAGATTGATCAGATTGGCGAGACCGAGACCCAGAAAGTACGCTTCCCGTTCAACGGCACGGTGCGCGAGCGTATCACCCTCGCGCGCAAGTTGGCAGACTTCCTCCGCCGTAAGTTCGCGATTCGCTTGTGACGACTGGCTGTTGAACCATGCCGCCATGGCTGGCCCTGTCGCCAACACTTCCCAACATCCCCGGAAGCCACAGGAACAGGGCGGGCCGTCAAGATCGATGACATGGTGCCCCACCTCTGGATGCGACATATCCGCGCCGCGATAGAGATGCCCGTCGACGATGATGCCACCCCCGATCCCCGTGCCGATCGTGATGTAAATGATCCGCGATTTGCCCTTACCGGCGCCCCATGCCGCTTCGCCGAGCGCTGCGGCATCGCCGTCGTTTTCAAGAGCTGCAGAAACATTGAACGCGCGAGAGAGATCAGTTACGGGATTCGCACCAGCCCATCCCGGCAGGAAATCGGCATCACAAATGACACCAGTTAATGCGTGAACCATCCCAGTGGTCCCAATGCCGATTCCGGAAATGGGCATGCGGGCGTTCTGCGCCGTCTGTCGCAACATCGCAACTATGCGGGCAAGCGCGTCGGCATAGCCACGGCTTGCATCGGTAGGACCTTCAAGTTTCGACAGCACGCGTCCAACTTTGTCCACCACACCAATCGCGATTTTTGTCCCGCCGATGTCGACGGCCCCAATCACGCCCATAACCCTTCCGTCCTATGCAAGGGTTCCTACTTTAGCGCGGGAGTAATCACGATGCTGCGATAAAGCACATGGCCTTTTTCGCTGCCCTGCAAATAGATGGGTCCAGGCAGCTCCTCATGACTGTCAAGAGCTCCGCCAGTGATGCCGGGAATCTCCTGATCGTCGATGATCGTCTGGCCATTCTGAACTACAGTTATTCTCCGGCCAATTAGGGTGATGCTTAAGGTTTGCCATTCGTTCGATTTGCGCGGAAGTTCCGGGTTCGGCGCGAGGAAACCATAAACTCCGCCCGTATGATGGCTCGGTGGTTCTTCTATGGAGTCGGTTTCCAACTGCACTTCGTATCGCCCACGCAAATAGATTCCGCTGTTGGAATTCTCGCCGCAATTAAATTCCACGTGGAGCTTGAAATCTTCGAACTTCTGGTCGTTGATCAGCTCGGGGCCACTTCCAGGTGTGATCATCGCGCCGTTCTCAACCTTCCACGCTTTCTCGGAGTTTGCCGGGCTCATTCTCCAGCCGCTCAGATCCTTTCCGTTGAACAGCGCTATCGGCGTTCCCCACTTCGGTGTGGTATTTCGCTTAAGCTCTGGCGCCCTGCGGCCCGTCCAAGTCCACGTTTTCCCATCAGGACCGTTTACGCTTCCTGAGAGCGACTCTCCCTTCAGCGATCCCTCAAATATCATGTCTTGTTTGCTCTCCTCTTCTTCCTTGGGAGAGACGAAAACCAGCTTGTCGTTGGAAATCTCGGCTTTTGGAAGTGGCCGCGCATTTCCCCAACGACCAACCATTTGCGCTTTCAGTTGGCCGCCCTCTTCGCGAACTTCGAGCCACGAAGGGTATTCACGATCAGGAGCCATCAGCGTCAAATCCCATCGCCCGAGAAATTTCTTGTCGACCGAAGCATCGGCCTTTGCAGCCAATGTACGCTCGGGCCTTCTGCCATAACTGTACGCGGCAAAGAATAGAATTCCCGCAAGAAACACAAAAACAGTTTTTTGAAATTTCATCGCTCGGGCCCTTTCGTGTTGTTCCCGAAATATCAGTTACGACTTGATGGTCTGTGTGGCGGCATCCCAGAAAACAGGGGTCTTGCGGAAGTAAGACTCATTGGCCATGTGACACGCAAGCGCCGCGTGATGGCCGAAGACCGCGTCCTGCACCACGGGTTTTCGGGTCCGAACCGCTTCAAAGAATTTCCAAAGGTGCGGCTTCAAATCGTCGTAGTCGTTGCCCTTCAAGCTGGTTGTCTGCGCTACCGGTTCCTGCCCCGGCTTCGGGTCGTTTTCCTTGTGCCATTCCTCGAAATAGGGATTCTTGAGCCGGTTTGGCAGACCGTAACAGTAGTAACTCGGCGCCGTGTCGATGCCGAGTTGCGGAATGTGCGTGAGGCCAAACTCCGTCAACTCAAGAACACCCTTTGACCCCATGAAGCGCGTAATCTCCGGAGTGTCCGTGCCCAGAGTGAGCCGGACGTAAACAGGAATGTTGCCGTATTGAAACAACACCGGATGTACATCCGGCATATTGCGGCCATCTTTCCAGCGGAAGATCCCGCCCATGGCGGACGCCTGCTTCGGCGCTTCATTGATCCCCAACACAAACTGCATGCCGCTCATCAGGTGCACCATAAGATCGCCAGCTACACCGGTGCCGTACTCCTTCCAGCAACGCCAGCGCGCAAAAGTGTAAGGATCGAATGGCTTTTTCGGCGCGGTGCCGAGCCACGTATCCCAGTCTAGATTTTCCGGAGACAAGTCGGCAGGAGGAGGATACTCCCATGCACCGGTGGGATCATTGCGTCCGTATGTAGCCTCGACCAGGCTGAGTTCCCCAATTCCACCGCTTTCGTAGAGTTCCCTGGCCTTGGCGCAAAGCACAGAACTGGTGCGCTGCGCGCCAATTTGCACGATGCGATCGGTCTTTTTTGCGGCTTCCACCATAGCCACGCCATCGGCCGCGCTGTGTGACATCGGCTTTTCGCAATACACGTCTTTTCCAGCGGCAACAGCGTCCACGACGATCTGTTTGTGCCAATGGTCTGGCACCGCAACGATGACCGCGTCAATCTCCTTATCGTCGAGCAATTCTTTGTATCGCCGTGTTGTGCGAGTGGACTTGCCAGCAATTTCCTTCGCGAGTTCATGCCTTCCGTCGTACAGATCGCATGCCGCTACGCACTGCACACCCGGAAGCGCAACTGCGGTCGTCAGCAGGCCCGTGCCTTCCATCCCAACTCCAATAATGCCGAAACGCACCCGGTCGCTGGCCGGGAAACTCCGCCCTGTGGCATACAGCGTCTCGGGCTCCAGAACAAAATGTTTCGCGGCAATCGTCGCAGCCGCCGCGCCAGCAGTCCTCAACAAAAAGCCTCTTCGCGAATAATTCGGTCGGCCCATGAAACGGTCTCCTTAAGTAGATCTGTCCAGCAAATCCGCTGCCGTTGCTTATCTCGTAGGTGCCAAAGAAAACCGTGGGCTAGCTAGTGTGGGGCTAGTGTAGTTCGACACACAGAATTATGGCTGATTTTCTTTACAGGAAAGCGGTTTCCGCAAACGGTTTCTCTCGGCCATTTAGTATGGCCGCCGCCTCTCCGTTGTCAAGGTCTTTCTTCCTGCGATGCGCCGCCGATCTTCGCGGTTCTTCGCGTGTCCTTGGCTGCGAATCGTGATACGTTGAACCCACTGACGCAATCGGAATGACCATGCGAAGAAACCGCCCCACCCCCTCGGAGCGAACAAGCCCGACAATGAGAGAAGTCGCGAAGCGCGCCGGCGTGTCTCCGGCAACCGTTTCGCGTGTCCTCAACAAGACCCATTACATCGCCGAGGAAACCGAGCGGCGCGTTCTCGAAGTTGTAGGGCAAATGAAGTACTACAAGAATGTTCATGCCCGCCGGCTTGCAACCGGGCAGAGCGATTTGTTCGGACTGGTGATCTCGGAGATTGCGAATCCCTATTTCCCTGAGCTGATCCGTGGATTTCAGGCCGCAGCGTGGGACCGCGGATTCGATGTGCTTCTCTGCAACACTCAATACAGTCTTGCGCGCACAAAAACTATTCTTCAAAAGCTCCGGGAGAGCGACGTTCGAGGGGTTGCCATCATGACGTCCTCGATCGACAAGGGAATGACCTCGGAACTCATGGCTGCTGGAATCGGCGTAGTTTTCTGCAATCTCAGCCCTCCCGAGAAGCTCGTGAGCACCATTTCGATTGATTACCAGCGCGGTATTTCCCAGGCGATTGAACATATCGTGGCGTTGGGTCACCAGCGCGTGGCCGTTATCGCTGGTCCTGAAGACAACCGAACTGCAGTCACGATTCGGGAGGCGCTCGTCGCCGGGCTCAAAAAGCGCGGCCTTGTTCCCTTGGCAGTCGTTAGCAGCAGCTACCAAGTGGATTCGGGCGCTTCGGCAGTAGCAACCATCCTAGCTGCGCGGGAGAAACCAACTGTTATTTTTTGCGGGAGCGATCTCATTGCTATGGGTGCGATGAGCGCCCTCGAACAGGTTGGAATCGACGTCCCCGGCGACATTTCCGTTCTCGGAATCGACGACATATCTTTCGCGTTCCTTGCACGTCCGCCCCTAACCACCATCCGCGTGCCCAGAGAGCATGTGGGATCGATGGCGTTTGCAGCTCTGGACAAAATGTTGAAGCTCAAACGCCACAAAGGAATCGACCACTACGTTACGACCGACTTGGTTGTGCGATGCTCGACTGGACCCGCGCGTTCGCGTCCACGGTGACGACACGGAAGGCGTGTCGGCCTCTCTTGTTTACCGGTATTTTCAAGCGCCGACATAAATTGGTAATCCAAAAGAGCTTGACAGAGACGGCGGGCCGACTTAGAAGTGTGGAAATCGGTTGCAGAAACCGGTTGCTGATATCCGTTACGCCTCACCAGGGGCTCGCGATCCAGGTGCCTGAAGCTCATGACTCGTTTTTTGGACGACATCCTGCGTCAGCCCCACGCTTTGGCCTCGACACTGGAATTCCTCGGCGAGGCCGGCCTGCCCAGCCTCCGATCAGCTGCCGCTGTCCTCGGAGGTGCCAGTCATATATATATGACTGGCATCGGCAGTAGCTACTATGCGGCCTTGGGCGCCGCCTCTCATTTCCACCAGGCATCGCGTCCCGTGTACGTCCTCGATGCCGCAGAACTCCTGCACTTCGCCGCATTCCCCCGAGACTCCGTCCTTATCATCATTTCGCGAAGTGGCCAGAGCGTCGAGATCGTGAACCTGCTCAGGAAGGCCCGAGAAGAGCAAACCATGGTCATCGGCTTGACGAACGCAGAGAAGGGTTCTCTTGCGGAGCAGGCCCAGATCCCGATTGTTATTCCTGCTGATTTCGATCACGCAATCTCTGTAAACACGTATTCCACCCTCGTGGCCGCTGCTTGCGCGCTGGCATCAGCTACCCTCAAACGTTTCGATTCGGACCTGCAGAGGGCGCTCCTCGGATCCGTCGACAAAATCTCTGAAGCCATTCCCACGTGGCGGGAACAGATCGCGCACACCTCCTGGTTCGCGCCTGAGTCTTCGTACTACTTCCTCGCGCGTGGCGCGAGTCTTGCCAGTTGCAATGAGACAAGATTACTTTGGGAAGAAGGCGCGAAGCATCCCGCCACCTCAATGGGAACAAGCGCCTTCCGTCATGGACCGCAGGAAATCGCCGTGGACGGATCGAGATTCGGCTTATGGATCGATCCACAGATCCTGAGGGAAGAAGATCTTGCGGTAGCTCGCGACCTGAGAAAATTGGGCGCCTCGGTCATGTTGATCGGCCACGACCTACCAGGAGATTCGGCGGACCTTGTGTTCCAGATTCCTTTGGCACCACCGGGCTGGCAGTTTCTCTTCGACATCATACCTGCACAGTTCGCCGCGGAACATCTCGCGAATCTTTCCAACGTCGATTGCGACTCCTTTCGGGTCTGTTCCTACATCGTGCGTGGTGAATTTGGGCTGCTGAACGGAGCCGAAATAGCGCCTCAGAAAGACTCCTGACAAG
>DASXLU010000212.1:0-4972 GCA_036496065.1 Candidatus Acidiferrum sp. | reverse complement strand
CTCCAGGAACGGACTTGTCAGGCAGTCGGTCAGTATATGGAGAGCCAAGTATGGGCCGATTGAGTTAGATTCTGATCTGCGGCCAAGAAATGTTCTTGGCACAGGAGGACTGACGATGGCTGACATAAATGAAGTGGTTGTCCGCGGAAACGCGGCAGGATTTGCGCAGGAGATTCTCGCGGGCCGACACCGACTGACGGCAGACGAGCCAGTGGCTGACGGTGGAACCGACACAGGCCCGACCCCCTACGATTTGCTACTTGCTGCCTTAGGCTCTTGAACTTCGATGACGGTTGCGCTGTATGCGCGACGCAAGAGCTGGCCGCTCGAAGCAGTCACCGTTCGGCTGCGCCACGCCAAGATTCACGCAGCGGACTGTGCCGATTGCGAAACCAAGGAAGGAATGATTGACCATATCGAGCGCGACCTCGAATTCGCGGGGCGGCTAACCGAAGAGCAAAGCTCGAAGCTCCTTGAGATTGCCCAGAAATGCCCCGTCCACCGCACCCTCGTCTCCGAAATCGACATTCGCACGCACGTCCTGTGAACAATGTCTCTCCTCTGCCGTAGAAGCTGGATTTGGAGCCTGCCGCTGCCGGAAAGAACCGGATCCCTTCTTGTTTGCGTTGCCGCTCGAATCGGCACGCCAAATAGGTCACTTCTACGGGAAGCGCGTATCTGGACCAGGAGATGAAGCACTGAAGGTTTCCGGGCCAGTTCCGCAGCGCGCGTGGGATGGGACTGCGTCCCAGATTGTGTCTCGCTTAGCGCAATGATTCTACTACCACTTAAGTTTTTGCTTGACACGACTTATCGAAGAAATGTAACTTAACTGTGTTAAGTTAACGAAGTTAAGTCAGGGACTAACGTTATGGGCGTAAAGGAACGGCGAGAACGGGAAAAGTCGGACACCCGCGACAAGATCTTGGACGCAGCTCGCGAACTCTTCATCGCTGAAGGTTATGAGGGTGTCTCCATGCGCAAGCTGGCGGAGCGAATTGAGTACTCGCCCACCGCGATCTACGTGCATTTTGCCAACAAGGAAGATCTGTTCCACGAGCTGTGCAACCAGGACTTCGGTCGCCTCGCGGAGGTCTTCCAGAGTTCGAGCATGCCTTTGGACCCAGTCGAGCGGTTGAAGCAGATTGGGCGAATCTATGTCGAGTTTGGCCTACAGTACCCGAATCACTACAAGCTGATGTTCATGACTCCTCATCCCCCCATCCCGTTCGATGAACAGGATGCTGAGATCCAGGGGAATCCGGAAGTGGACGCCTATGCATTCCTCAAGCTGACCGTTCAACAAACCATCGACGCTGGGCGCTTCCGTGAAGAATTGCGCGATGCGGAGTTGCTGTCGCAAACCCTGTGGGCGGCCGTCCACGGTGTCATCTCACTCAATCTTGCCAAGTGCAACGACCCCTGGGTCGACTGGCGTCCGATCGAAGAGCGCACGGAGCTGGTGCTGACCGCAACCCTTCGTGGCTTTCTCAAGGAGGAAACGTAGTCATGCCTCCTCTGGCTCAACGCAATCTTTTTCACGACAAAGTTCGATTGACGGTCACCCTGACTGGCATTGTATTTGCCGTGGTGCTGATCGTGGTGGAGTTGGGATTGTTCGTAGGTTTCACCAAGACAACTTCAGGACTTATCGACCACTCCAACGCGGACCTCTGGATCACGTCCAGAAACGTTCCCTACATCGAGCAGGGTGTCGCATTCAGCGAGCGCAAACTAAATCAAGTCCGGGCCGTCTCCGGAGTCGAAGACGCAGAGAAATACATCGCTCACTGGACGCAATGGAAACTGCCGAACGGGAGTGAGGAATCTGTCCAGATTGTGGGCATCAACGTGGAGTCGAACCTCGGCCGCCCTTGGAATCTGGTGCAGGGCCGGGTCGAAGACCTTAAGAACCCGAACGCAATCATTCTCGACGAACTCTATAAAGAAAAGCTTGGCGTCACCCGCGTCAACCAGATTGTCGAAATCAATGGTCATCGCGCCCGGGTTGTGGGATTTACCCACGGAATTCGATCCTTCACAACTTCTCCATATGTCTTCACAACCTTCAAGAACGCGCAGGATTACACCGGTTTGAGGGAAGACCAGGCGTACTACATCCTCGTAACCCTCGCTCCAGGAGCCAACGCGAAGCAGGTGCAATACGACATTCTGGCTCAAGTAAAGGATGTCGATGTTTTGACTACTCCGCAGTTCAGCCACATGACCCAGTTCTATTGGATGTTCACCACCGGGGCCGGCGTCGCGGTACTGCTGGCAGCCGTGCTCGGCCTAGTGGTCGGATTCGTGGTCGTGGCGCAAACCATCTACGCCACTACGGTGGACCACCTGCGCGAGTACGGAACCTTAAAAGCCATGGGAGCGCCCAACCGGTACGTTTACAAAGTCATCGTGAAGCAGGCGGCAATCAGCGCACTGATTGGATACGTGTTGGGAATGATCGTCAGCGCCTTTGTCGTCCACGCCAGCCAAAGCGGGGGCGCAGCCATCCTTCTTCCTTTGCCTTTGGCAGTGGGGATGTTTTTCTTGACACTGATCATGTGCATTGGAGCGGCCATGATTTCAATCAACAAAGTCACGCGGCTTGATCCCGCGATGGTATTCAAAGGCTGATCGGAGGCATTATGCAACCCGCCATAGCAGTTCGCGAACTGAAGAAAACTTACGCCGAAGGACGCAGCGGAGTCACGGCGTTGCGGGGCGTGAACCTCGATGCTAATGCCGGCGAACTCTTGATGCTGATGGGACCTTCGGGCAGCGGCAAGACGACTTTGCTTTCTATTATGGGCTGCATCCTGTCGGCTACTTCCGGCAGCGTGCGCATCGCAGGGCAAGAAGTCACTGGTCTCAACCAGAAGCAATTGCCGGCCGTGCGCTTGCAGCATATCGGATTCATATTCCAGGGCTTCAATCTCTTCCCCACCCTGACCGCGTCTGAAAACGTTGAGTTGATGCTCGATTTGAAAGGCGTTCGGGCCATCGAGGCGAAAAAGCGCGCACACGAATTGCTGACGCAGGTCGGACTGGGAGACAAGCATAAAAGTTTCCCGACTGACCTGAGCGGAGGCCAGAAGCAGCGCGTGGCCATTGCGCGGGCACTGGCCGGTGAACCGGAAATCATTCTGGCCGATGAACCTACTGCTGCGCTTGATTCGCACATCGGCCGCAACGTTATCCAAATGCTGAGCGAGTTGGCGCATACGCGCCGGCGGGCTGTGGTGGTGGTCACCCACGATTCGCGGGTGTTGGATTTTGCCGACCGTATCATTCGAATTGAAGACGGAGTCGTTGCCAGCCCCGATCTTCCCGAGCGCATGCCGCCGGCGGGAATTTTGCCGAACGGCTTGCCTCAATCGATCGCGAACTTGGCTTGAAGCTGTTGAGTGTCGTGGAGGTTTTGTCATGAATAAAAAGTTAGCAATCACCATCGCAATCGCCGCCTTCCTTCTTACCTCGTCACTGGTACTGTTTTCCAGAAGGTCCGGTTCGTCCCGTGCCTCCACCGCCTCGGTGCAAACATCGCACGCAGACATCGCCACACTGATCGCAGGCCCGGGACGCGTGGAGCCCAGTTCGGAAGACATAAAGATTGGTTCCGAACTCAGCGGTCGCCTGAAGTCGGTGGATGTGGAGGAAGGAGACACCGTCCGCCGTGGACAGGTGCTGGCGGTGCTCGAAAACGCCGACTATCGCGCCCAAGTGGACTCCGCGCAAGCCAACCTGCAGGCTAAAGCTGCGAGCCTGCGGAAGGTAATCAATGGCGCGCGCAGGCAGGAGCGTGACGAAGCTTGGTCGTCGGTGCGCGAAGCGGAAGCCGTGATGAAGAACGCGCAGTCTGAACTGGAACACAGGCAGAAGCTCTTTGCCGCCGGAGTAATTTCCCGGGAAGAACTGGATCGCGCCTCTCGTGAATACGACGTCGCGAAAGCCAAGTACGAGGCAGTTATCGAGCGGCATTCTTTGGTCGACGATCGCGCCCGCGAAGAGGATCAATCGTTGGCCGAGGCCGACGTACAGTTGGCCAAGTCTCAACTGGCAGAAGCTGTGGCGCGTTACGAAAAAACATTTATCAAATCCCCGATCGACGGAACGGTGCTCCGCAAGCACCATCGCAGCGGGGAGAGTGTTTCGAATTCTTCGACCGTGCCCGATCCCGTCCTGACGGTTGGCGACAACCGCGTGCTGCGCGTTCGCGTCGACGTGGATGAGGCTGACGTGAGCAGAGTCCATCCCGGCCAGAAAGCCTATGTGACGGCTGATGCCTTCGGAGAGCAGAAATTCTGGGGCCGGGTGGTTCGCGTCGGCGAGCAGCTTGGACCCAAGAACGTTCGCACCGATGAACCCACCGAGCGCGTGGATAGAAAGATTCTCGAAACTTTAGTCGAGCTCGATTCAGGCGCACACTTGCCAGACGGCCTGCGCGTAGATGCATTCGTTGTCGGAGATGGCGGTGAAGTCGCGAGCGCCGGTTCGCGGGGTTCCAACATCCCTTAGTTTTTTCGTCGACCGGTGTTGTAGCAGGGCCGTTTAAAAAATGCATGGCAATAGCCAAACACCCTAATAAGAACCACATGTCTCACGACCGGAATGGCAAGTCCCGATTCCTGGGAGAAGTCAAGTGCTATCCGGAAATTATGGCGGGCCAGAAGTCGCGTTGTGTTTGCTCGAGATTCGGTAGGGTCAATCCGCAATTGCGGGTGGATGACGGGCAAACCGGAAATAACCGGATTACTCCCTGTTTGCCGACGATCCGGGAGTTATCTCGCGTGGCAGCTCGAATTGCAACCACCAATAGGCCACTTGTACGGATAGCGCGTTTTTCGTTCAGGTGGTTTGCTACTGCGTGTGAGTCCACGGGCGTAGCTCCGTTCAAATTGCCGCAAATTACTCCGGGAAGCACCAAGCTCAATGCTGGCCTAGCGGACATGCTATCGCAGCTTTTTGAAATGAG
>DASXLU010000211.1:0-24106 GCA_036496065.1 Candidatus Acidiferrum sp. | reverse complement strand
TTCCATGTCGAGAATGGCTCGCGATGCGTCGCTGAGAGCGATCCCTGGAGCAAGATTGAAAGAAATCGTGACGGAAGGGTATTGACCCTGGTGATTCACGGCCAGGGGCGCTGTCGTAGGTTCGTAGTGCGCAATCGCGCTAAGTGGAACGACCTTTCCTTGCGCCGCGCGAATGTAGACGTCGTTGAGATCGACCGGTGATTGCCAATACTTCGGTTCAACTTCCAGAACAACATGGTATTGGTTGATCGACGTGTACATGGTCGAGACCTGCGACTGCCCGAACGCTTCGTAAAGCGAGTTGTCGAGCATTTGCGGGGTGATGCCAAGGCGCGACGCGGTCTCGCGATCATAGGTCAGCATGGCCTGCAGACCGCTGTTTTGCTGGTCGGTGTTCACGTCTGTAAGAATTTTTATCTTGCGCATTTGCTGCAACAGAACGGGCCCCCACTGAACCAGATCCTGCAAATTATCGCTCTGAATGGTGTATTGATATTGCGCGCTGCTTTGCCGGCCACCAATACGCAAATCCTGCCCGGCTTGGAGAAACGTGTTGGCGCCCGATACCGCAAGCAGCTTTGGCCGCAAACGATCGATGATCTGGTTCGCATTTATCTTGCGTTCGTCCAGCGGCTTGAGGCCGAGATAGACGAAGCCGCTATTGGTTGCGCCACCACCGCCGGTAAAGGCCATGGCATTCGCCACAGCAGGGTCGCTCTTAACAACATTGATGATGCGTCCCACGGACACTTGCATGGCTTGAAAGGAAATGTCTTGCGATCCCTGAATGCCCCCGAAAACCGTGCCATTGTCTTGCTGCGGGAAAAAACCCTTTGGAACGATCTTAAATAGGTAGACATTCACCCCGACAGTGACGGCAAGAACGATGAGTGTCAGTCCAGAGTGTTCCAGCACCCAACCTAAGCTGCGCTCATACGTACGAAGCAGGGCGTTGAAGGCGCGTTCGCTGGCGTTGAACGCCTTCCCGTGCCGTTCGGTGCTCTTGTGGCGGAGTAATCGAGAGCACATCATCGGGGTGGTGGTCAGAGAGATGACCAGCGAAACCAGGATAGCCACTGACAGTGTCACCGCGAACTCGCGGAAGAGCCTGCCGACGATGCCACCCATCATCAGAATGGGAATAAATACGGCCACCAGCGACATGCTGATCGACAGAACCGTAAAGCCGATCTCGCTCGCGCCTTTGAGCGCAGCCTGCATCGGCGTCATACCCTGTTCGAGGTAGCGTGTAATGTTTTCAATAACGACGATCGCGTCGTCGACGACGAAGCCCGTCGAAATGGTAAGCGCCATCAGGGACAAGTTGTCGATGCTGTAGTGACACAGATACATCACGCCAAACGTGCCGATCAACGACACGGGCACCGCTACGCTAGGTATCAGAGTGGCGCGGACGCTGCGCAGGAACAAAAAGACAACCAGAATCACCAACGCAATCGATATGACCAGGGTACGTTCCACGTCGCGCACGGAAGCGCGAATGGTGAGCGTGCGATCGAGCACGATTTCCGTATCGATCGCCGTGGGGATGGATGCCTTCAGGGATGGGATCGCTTCGCGAATGCGATCAACCGTTTCGATAATATTCGCGCCAGGCTGCCGGAAAATGATGATCAGCACCGAGGGCTTACCGTTTACGAAACCGGCTGCACGTATATTTTCCGTCGAATCCTGAACCTTGGCGACATCGGATAGTTTTACGGCGGCACCATTGTGAAAACCGACGACCAGCGGCATGTAATCAACCGCCTTTAGAAGTTGGTCGTTGACCACAATGTCCGCTGAGGTACTGCCGTTGATGATTTGGCCCTTGGGACTGTTGGCGTTCTGCCGTGAAAGCATCGATGCGACATCTTGCAGCCCCAGGCCATAACTGTTGAGCTGCGTTGGATTCACATCGACGCGCACACCTGGAAGCGAACTGCCGCCGACGCTGACCTGTCCGACGCCCTGAACTTGCGACAGGCGCTGCTGCATGATCGTCGAGGCCGCGTCGTACAATTTTCCGCGATCATAGACGTTGGAGGTCAGTGCCAGAATCATGATCGGCGCGTCAGCCGGGTTCACCTTGCGATAGGTCGGATTGCCGGGGAGGTTGGAAGGCAAATAGCTACGGGCTGCATTGATGGCCGCTTGCACGTCGCGCGCCGCTCCATCGATATTGCGATTCAAATCAAACTGCAGCGTGATGCTGGTCGTTCCAAGATAGCTGGACGACGTCATCTCCGTGATGCCGGCGATTCTGCCGAACTGGCGCTCGAGCGGCGTTGCGATGGAGGAGGCCATGATTTCCGGGCTTGCACCGGGTAAACTGGCGCCCACGGAAATCGTCGGGAAATCGATTTGAGGAAGCGGAGAAACCGGCAGTTCGCGAAAAGCCACCGCGCCAGCCAGAGCGATGGCGGCCGTGAGGAGCGTGGTGGCTACAGGCCGATGGATAAATGGTGACGATAGGCTCATCGCATTAATCCGCCGGCACGGCCTCCGGTCCACCTGCCGAGACCCTGCGCGAACGGAAGCGCTGCGCGAGGCCGTCGAAGAAGATGTAAATAACCGGCGTGGTGTACAGAGTCAAAACCTGGCTCAGCAAAAGTCCACCCACCATGGAAATGCCGAGAGGCTTGCGAAGTTCCGAGCCGATTCCAGTGCCCAAGGCGAGCGGCAGTCCACCCAGCAGTGCTGCCATGGTCGTCATCATAATGGGACGAAAACGCAGCAGGCACGCTTCATAGATGGCATCTACAGACGATTTGCCTTGGTTTCGCTCAGCTTCCAGGGCGAAGTCGATCATCATAATTCCGTTCTTTTTCACGATGCCAATGAGCAAGATAATTCCGATGAGCGCGACGACGCTGAGTTCCTGTCCGCAGATCAGCAAAGCCAAGATCGCGCCGACTCCGGCGGAAGGCAAAGTGGAAAGAATCGTGATCGGGTGAATGTAGCTTTCATACAAAACGCCCAACACGATATATACCGTGACGAGTGCTGCGAGAATCAGGATCGGCTCATTGGCCAAGGATGCTTGAAACGATGCAGCGGTTCCCTGGAAGGCTCCTTGCACACTCAACGGCATGCCAATTTCCTTCTGAGCTTTATCAATTGCTTTTGTCGCTGCACCCAGAGAAGCATTCGGCGCCAAATTGAAGGAAATCGTCACCACAGGAAACTGGCCCTGATGATTGACGGAGAGCGCTCCACTCTTCATTTCGAAATGCGTGAAGGTGCTGAGTGGTACCGCGCCGCCATTGATCGAAGCGATGGGAGTGGGATTCGCCGACCCAGCGCTTATCGAATTGTTTGTCGATGCGGAAGGACTGGGCGATGCCGACGATGCGGAATTGCCCGAAGCGGTCGTCGCCGTTACCGTCGCTCCCGACGTGCCGGTGGTAAGAGCAGACGGTGCCAGTGCGGAACGCACATAGATGTCCTGAAGCTTCGCCGGATTCTTCTGAAAGTCAGGCTGAGTCTCCAGAATGATGTGGTACTGATTGAGTTGCGTATATAGCGTGGACACTTGGCGCTGGCCGAACGCGTCGTAGAGGGTCTGATCGATCGCCTGCGGCGTGATGCCCATGCGCGACGCGGTGACGCGGTCAACGATCAGCGAGGCAGCAAGCCCCGAAGTCTGTTGATCGGTAGCGAGATCGCGAAGCTCCGGGATGGTCTTCAGCTTGGCCATCAACTTTCCAGTCCATTCATTCAGCTCGCGCTGGTCCGGATCCTCGAGAGTGTATTGATACTGTGTGCGGCTCACGCGGTCTTCTACGGTTAAATCCTGCACGGGTTGCATGTACAGTGTCATGCCATCGATTTTTTCCAGATTTGGTTGCAACCTGCGAATCACATCGGAAGCGTTGATTCTGCGATCTTCCAGAGGTTTGAGGTTGATCTGAATGCGTCCGCTGTTCAGCGTCGTGTTGGTGCCGTCGATACCAATGAAGGAGGAAACGCCTTCAACGGCAGGGTCTTGCAGGATTACGTGTACAAGCTGTTGCTGTTTCTCTGCCATCGCGGGAAAGGAGATCGACTGCGACGCTTCGGATATGCCCTGGATGATGCCGGTATCCTGAACGGGGAAGAAGCCTTTGGGCACAATGACGTACAAAATAACGGTGAGAACCAGCGTGGCCACGGCCACCATCAAGGTAGCGAACTGATGCTTCAAAACCCACTTCAACGTGCGACCGTAATAAGCGATGATGCTTTCGAATGCGCGCTCTGAAGCTTCGTAGAACCTACTCTTCTTCTGGCCATGAGTGCTCTTCAATAATTTCGCGCACATCATCGGTGTCAATGTCAGGGACACGAATGCCGATACCAGGATGGTGACGCTGAGCGTGATCGCAAACTCCCGGAAAAGGCGTCCCACGATATCGCCCATGAACAGCAACGGGATCAACACGGCGATAAGCGAAATCGTCAACGATACGATGGTGAAACCGATTTGTTCGGAGCCCTTCAATGCTGCTTGCAGCGGTGGATCGCCCTCTTCGATGTAGCGGATGATGTTTTCAATCATCACGATGGCGTCATCGACCACGAAACCCGTCGAAATCGTCAAGGCCATCAGCGTGAGGTTGTTCAGGCTGAAGCCCGCCATATACATAACGCCGAACGTGCCCACAATCGAAAGCGGCACAGCGACGCTGGGAATAATCGTCGCGGCGACATTGCGCAGGAAAAGAAAGATGACCATGACCACCAGCGCCACGGTGAGCATGAGTTCAAATTCAACGTCTTTGACCGACGCACGAATCGTCGTAGTACGGTCTGTGAGCACATCGACCTGCACGGCCGCCGGAAGATTGCTCTTCAACACGGGCAGCAACTTCTCGACGCGATCGACTACCTGAATGATGTTCGCGCCTGGCTGGCGCTGAATATTAACGATGACTGCCGGTGTCTCGTTCATCCAGGCGGCCTGGCGATTGTTCTCGACGTCGTTCTCGACGGAAGCCACGTCGGATAATTTGACGGGAGAGCCGTTGTGATACGCAATAATGACCCGCGAGAAGTCTGCCGCTGTAAGGAGCTGGTCGTTGGATTGAATCTGGTAATCCTGCTGCGGGCCGTCGAAATTGCCTTTAGCCTGGTCCAGGCTGGTCTGTTGCAACGCCGTGCGCACATCTTCCAGATTGATTCCGTAGGACGAAAGCTGCGTCGGATTTACGCGCACGCGTACCGCAGGCTTTTGTCCGCCGCTGATACTGACCAAGCCGACTCCCGGCAACTGCGAAATTTTCTGCGCGAAACGGGTATCGGCGAGATCTTCTACCTGAGACAGCGGCATGGTCTTCGACGAAAGCGCCAGAGTCAGAATCGGCGTGTCAGCCGGATTCGTTTTGCTGTAAATCGGCGGTACGGGAAGATCACTGGGCAAGTACGTTTGCGCCGCGTTGATGGCGGCTTGGACTTCCTGTTCGGCTACGTCGATATTCAGTTCGAGGGAAAACTGCAGCACGATGATCGAGCTGCCGTCGGAACTCGTCGAGGTCATTTGATTCAGGCCGGGGACCTGGCCAAATTGCCGCTCGAGCGGGGCCGTAACTGCCGACGCCATCACGTCCGGATTCGCGCCGGGATAAAACGTTACGACCTGAATCGTCGGATAGTCCACTTCCGGAAGCGCCGAAACGGGCAACTGCAAGAAAGCCACAAACCCCGCCAACAGGATGGCAGCCATCAGCAGCGAGGTGGCTACCGGCCGCAGAATAAATGGACGAGACGGACTCACTGCGCCGAGCCTCCCTTTCGGCTGTTGGAACCATTGCCGCTGTTGGTATTAGGCTGAGCCTGGTCGGAGCGTCCCGAATGATTCGCTGGACTTGACTGGCCGGACGGATTGTTCGACGGATTGTTCGCGGGATTCGCTTGTCCGTTGCCGCCCTGAGGCGTGCGGACGCTCACCTTGGCGCCATCCTGCAACTTGTCAAACCCGTTGGTGGCGACATTCACGCCGGCTTGAAGTCCATCGACTGCAGTCACGGTTCCATCTGTCGTCCCCGGAGTAATCGTCTGGATGGCCGCGGTCTGATCGCTTTTGATGACGTACACGAAAGCGCCTTGCGCGTTGCGTTGAATTGCTGGAGTGGGAATGAGCGTGACGTTTTTCAGGGTGTCAACGAGCAAGCGCGCGTTCACAAACTGGCTTGGAAAAAGGGCGTTGTCTGTGTTGGGAAAGACAGCCTTCAGTTTCAACGTGCCGGTGGTCGTGTCGATGACGTTGTCGAGGGTGAGCAACGAACCGCTGGCCAGCTTTTGCGTTTGATCGCGGTCGTAGGCATCCACGCTCAGTTTCTTGCCTTTGCGCAACTGCTGCTGAATTTGCAGCAGATGATCTTCGGCTATGCTGAAAACCACGGTGATCGGCTGAAGCTGCGTGATGACCACCAACGGCGTGGTGCTGTTGGCTTGAACAATGTTCCCCGGATCCACCAAGCGCAGTCCGACGCGGCCATCAATAGGCGCAGTAATGTGGGTGTAAACCAGATTCACCCGGGCGTTTGCCAACTGCCCCTGATCATTCTTAACGGTTCCTTCATCCTGCAGAACGACCTGATTCTGATCATCGAGTTGCTGTTTGGCGATAGCGTTGCGGCTGAACGCTTGCTGATAGCGATCGAGGTCAATCCTGGCTTCGCTTAGTACTGCCTCGTCGTGTGCTAACTGGCCTTCCATTTGTGTGACTGCGGCTTCATACGGGCGAGGGTCAATTTCCAGCAGGGAATCGCCTTTGCGGACCATTTGCCCTTCGTGATAATTAACGCGAATGATTTCGCCCTGTGCGCGGCTCGTGACGGTGACGGTATAGACCGGAGTAACCGTGCCCAACGCGTCGAGGTAAATTCCTATATCACCTTGATGCGCCGTAGCCGTGGAAATGGTGATGGGCCGCGTTGCGGGATCGGCGCCGGTGGTTTTGGCCTGAGGAGTCGAGCCGCGCCGTTGCCAAACGACAATCACGAGGATTAGCGCAATGGCTAACAGCAGCCAGATCCACCAGTGGCTTTTGCGAGGCGGAGAACCTGGAAGAAGCGCCTTGGGTTTAGCGCTTTCAGACAACTTTGTGTCAAAGGAATCCGTTTTCTGTTCCGTCACTGGCACTCCCAAAGGGCAGCGAATCTCTTAAGTGGTGATAGATGACCCGAATAGGGAGATTGTACGCCAGACCCCGTCCAAGACAGACATGGGGAATGCAGTAGAAGGCTCTCTCTCCTGAGGGCCGCAATCACGTTCCAAGTAGCTTGAACTACTGTACTTTCGACGTGTGAGAGGCGTGTTACGTTTCAAAGGATGGCGTGAGCTAGCGCGCTTGTAACTAGCCCAGAGAGAAGCTCAAAACTACATTTCAGGGGCAGGCCAGGAGTCGGGAACCAAGAGTCACTTATATTCAGGCCGACACCGAGTTAGCGGAACGCAGCCAGTTTTCCATTTGTTCGTGGTTCACCAGCCCAGCCTCTTGCCTTACCAGGCGGCCGTTGAAAAAGACTGCAAAGTTTGGAATGCCCCGAACATTGAAACGTCCTGCAAGTTGCGGATAGCTTTCGGTGTCAACCTTTAGCACCACCGCGTTACCGGTCATGTCGGAAGCCGTCCGTGCGACTTCCGGGGCGGCAGCATGGCACGGTCCGCACCACTCGGCCCAGAAATCCACGAGAACCGGTACCGAAGAATTCTGGATGATCTCGTCAAACAGTGCTTCGTCCACAGCAATTGGTTCAGCCGACGGCGGGAGGGGCGACTTGCATTTTCCGCACTGACCGTTCTTCGCCAGATATTTCGCAGGGATGCGATTTTTCTGGCCGCATTGAGCACAAGACCGGATTATGGGCATGCGAGACCTCCGTTTTACGAGCACCATCCGCTAAGTGTATTGGATGTAAGCCATGCGCTTATGGGTAAGCAAGAAAGCACGAGGAGTATTCGAGCCAGCGCCTTGCGTTCTTGGGGAGACAGATGCTGCCGCTACGCACCACGCTACAGCTGCCAACCGCCGCCCAGAGCCTGATAGATCTGCACGAGAGCGAGCAACTCGTTTGCCTGCGCCTGTGCAAGATTCAATTCCGCAGTGAAGAAGTTGGTTTCGTTGGTCAGCACTTCAAGATAACTGGTTACGCCGCCTTTGTAGCGAATATTGGAAAGCCTCGCCGCGTCTTTGGCAGATGCGGTGAGCAATTCCTGTTGTTCGCGAAATTCAGTGTTCTTGCGATAAGCGATCAGAGCGTCCGAAACGTCGCGAAATGCCTGCTGGATGGATTGCTGATACGAGAGCACCGCTTCCTGTTGTTGCGCTTCAGCGAGGTTCACTTGGGAACGGATGCGGCCCGCGGTGAATATGGGCTGAACAAGGGAGCCCCCGAAGCTCCAAAGGCCTGCCGGACCGGTGAATAGTCGCGAGAGCGCGTCACTCTGAAAGCCACCTGTGGCCGTCAAGGCGATCTGCGGATAGTACGCGGCGCGTGCCACGCCGATTTGTGCATTGGCGGCAACCAGCAACTGTTCCGATTGACGAATATCAGGGCGCCGCTCGAGCAGATCAGAGGGAATGCCGGCAGGAACTTCGGGAGAGTGCGGCTGGTCAGTGAGCCGGAGTCCGCGAGCAATCGGTCCGGGATTATTTCCGAGCAGTATGTTAATGAGATTTTCTTGCTGTTGCATACGGCGCTCGAGGTCCGGAATTTCCTCGCTCGCCGTGTATACGAGTTGTTCCGCCTGACGGACGTCTAACTCTGAGGTGTTGCCGTGCGTAGCGAGCACAGTTGTGAGGCGCAGCGACTCTCTTCGCGCTGTTAGTGCGTTATGCGACAGCTCCAACTGCAAATCGAGCGCGCGCAACTCGAAATAAGCCGAAGCCACGTTGGCAACCAGGGAACTGATCACTGCGCGGCGACCCCACTCCGTCGCCAGTAGGGAAGCACGCGCGGCTTCGGTAGCTCGGCGATACTGCCCCCAAAAATCCAGTTGCCATGCCGCCGCCAAGCTCAGTTGCCCCGTCGACTGCTCGAAAGGTGGGAATATGAGTGTCTTCGGAGAGCCCTGGGCGGACAGGTCCGCACCGCCACTGACGCTGGGGAACTGATTCGATCGCGTGATGCCGAGCTGCGCTTGCGCCTGAAGGACGCGCGTGGCTGCGATGCGGACATCATAGTTCTGCTGAATGGCGGTACGGATTAAAGCTTGCAGCGCCTCATCGTGAAAAACATCCCACCATTTCTGATCGCCGAGTGATGCAGCTTCGGCCTTGGCCTGTTCCTCAGGATAAGGACCGCGAAAAGTGGCCGGAACATCGGCCTTCGGGCGTTTGTAATCCGGCCCGACCATGCAGCCGGCAAGGAAGAGAGCAAGAAAGAGCGAGGCAATAAAATGTCTCATCTCAGTCATCACCCCCGGCAGGGTTCGGCCTAGGCGTTGGCAATCCTGTGGCGATGGCCGTGCGGCCCGCGCGCCCTGCGGAGAGACGTTCCACCACATAAAATACGGCGGGAATGAAGAAAATTCCTAAAGCGCTGGCGGCTAGCATGCCCCCGATTACCGCGGTGCCCATAATCTGGCGTGCTACTGACCCCGCTCCTGTGGCTGTCCATAACGGCACGCACCCGAGGATGAACGCGAACGATGTCATTAGGATGGGCCGCAGTCGCAATCGCGCTCCTTCGAGGGCGGCGTCGACCAACGGTTTGCCGGATTCGTATTCGTCCTTGGCAAACTCCACGATCAGAATTGCGTTTTTCGCGGCGAGGCCGATCAACATGACTAAGCCGATCTGCGAATAGACGTCGTTCTCCACCTGGACCATGTAGGTCGGCAAGAATTCGGAAAGCAACGTTCGCCTGAGCCAAAGAACAAAGAACGCGCCAAAGACCGCCACCGGCGTGCTCAGCAAGACGCTGAAAGGTAGCGTCCAGCTCTCATAAAGAGCTGCCAAAATCAGGAAAACGAAAAGGAGCGAAAATCCAAAGACGGCTGACGCGGGTACGCCCTCTTGCGCCTTCTTTTCCTGGAACGACATGCCGCTGTAATCGAAGCCCATCTCGCGAGGCATGGTCTGCTTGAAAACGTCTTCAATGGCAGCCATGGCCTGTCCGGCGCTATAGCCAGGCGCGGCTGCTCCATTAATCTGCGCCGAGCGATATTCGTTGAAACGCATCGTGAATTCGGGACCCGGTCGCGGCTCGAATCGCGTGACCGCGGCTAGCGGCACCATTTCGCCCTGGGTGTTTTTCACAAAAAACTGTCCGACATTCTCTGCCCTGGTGCGGTACTCGCCCTCCGCCTCGATGTATACCTGCCATTGCCGGCCGAATCGATTGAAGTAATTGATGAACAGACCGCCCATGAAAGCTTGAAGAGTCTTGTAGACGTCGCTTACAGCGACGCCTTGCTTGATGACCTTGTCGCGGTCGACGTCCACGAACTGCTGCGGCACGCTGGGCAGAAACGTTGTACTAACGTTGGCGATTTCGGGGCGTTTTCGTGCGGCTGCAAGAAATTTGTTCAGGTTGTCCGCAAGGAATTGCACATCGTTTCCGGCACGATCCTCCAGCACGAAGGTGAATCCTCCGGAGGTTCCGACGCCCGGAATAGCCGGGGGCGAGAAGGAAAATGCGATTCCTTCGGGAATCTTGGCGAGCTCGCGATTGATGTTTTGCTTAATCTGCTGGAATTGTTCCTGACGGGATTTACGTTCATCCCAAGGTTTCAAGGTGACGAAAAAGAATCCGTTATAACTGGTGCGGACAAAGCTCAACAAACTAAAACCGACGACGCTGGTGGTATATTGCACGCCAGGCGTGTGCGCCAGCACGTCTTCGACTTTGCGCGCTACTTCGTCCGTGCGCTGCAGTGAAGCCGCATTTGGTAACTGCAAGTTAATGTACAAATAGCCTTGATCTTCGTCAGGCAGAAAGCTGGAAGGAACCTTTGCGCTAAAGAAAGCCGCCCCTGCTCCAAAAGCCACCAGCAAAATTAAAGCGATTGCCACCTTTCGAATCAGAAAGGCGCAGACGCTTACGTACCAATTCGTTACATTACGGAAACCTGCGTTGAACATGTTGAAGAACTTCTTCAGCAACCCGCCACTGCTGGAAACTTTTGGCTTCAGCAGCAATGCAGAGAGCGCGGGGCTGAGCGTGAGCGCGTTAAATGCTGACAGCGCAACCGAGAGGGCAATGGTGACCGCGAACTGTTGGTAGAGTCGGCCAGTAATTCCAGGAATAAACGCGGTTGGTATGAAGACGGCGGAAAGGACTAGCGCGATACCAACGACTGGCCCGGAAATTTCTTCCATGGCTTTGAGCGCTGCATCTTTCGGAGACATGCCTTCTTCGATATGGCGCTCCACCGCCTCGACTACGACGATGGCGTCGTCGACCACCAGACCGATAGCCAGCACAAGTCCAAACAACGACAGCGTATTGATCGAGAACCCAAAGATCGGGAAGAAAATAAACGTGCCCACTAGCGACACGGGAACTGCGAGCAGCGGAATAAGAGTAGCGCGCCACCCTTGGAGAAAAACATAAACGACGATAATCACGAGCACGATAGCGATCACCAGCGTCTCGATGATTTCCTTCATGCCTTGCGTGACGGCTTCGGTCGTATCCAGCGAGATGACGTAATCGATGTCGCCAGGGAAACGCGTTTTTGCTTCCGCCATCATTTTCTTCAAGGCAGCGGCGGCTTGTACCGCGTTCGAACCCGGCAACTGATACGCGGCAATAATCGCGCCGGGCTTGCCGTTCAGACGCCCAAGGGAACTGTAGTTTTGCGCTCCCAGTTCCACGCGAGCCACGTCCTTGAGCCGGACGATGCCACCAAGTGTCGTCTCGCGGACTACGATTTGGCCAAACTCTTCCGGTGAAGAGAGACGCCCTTTAGCGCGGACCGAGTATGTGAACTCCTGTCCTTTCGGCGCCGGCTCGCTGCCAACTTGACCGGCGGGATTCACGGTGTTTTGCGATTGGATGGCATTCACGATTTCCGGAATCGTGATGGCGAGCTTGGCCAACTGGTCGGGCTTCACCCACAGACGCATCGCGTATTGACCGGCACCGAAAATCTGCACGCTGCCGATGCCGTAAAGGCGGGTTATCTGGTCGCTGAGATTGATGTATGCGTAGTTCGAAAGAAACTGAGCGTCGTACGTTCCTTTCGGCGAATACAGCGTGATGAGCACCAACGGAGCGGTGACAGTCTTCTGAACGGTGATGCCATAGTTGTTCACGTCGGCGGGCAATTGCGAAGCCGCCTGCGTTTGCCGCATCTGGGTGAGAATCAGGTCGGTGTTGGGATCGGTCTTCACATCGAAATCGACGATGAGCCGCATGCCTCCATCAGCGGTGGAATTCAGCGAATACATATAATTCATGTTGTCCACGCCGCTCATTTGCTGCTCGATCGGTGTGGCTACCGACTGCTCGATGGTGCCGGCATCCGCGCCAACGTATGTGGCGACGACTTGCACTTCCGGTGGAACGATATTGGGGAAAAGGGCAACGGGTAGGCTCAGAATCGTAATTGCGCCGACGATGACCATGACGATGGAAATCACCATCGCCACGATGGGCCGATTGATGAAGAATTTGGACATGATCAGTCGGCTCCCGGTGTGCTGGCCGCGGCTGCCGGCTTGGGATTGACTGGCGAGCCGTCACGCACCTTCTGCACGCCCTCGACGATCACTTCTTCTCCCGGTTTCACGCCTTTATCAATGATCCACTGCGTGCCTACGCGCTCTCCGACTTCGACGATGCGAATGCTGACTTTGTGATCTTCCCCCATCACCGCAAGTTGATAGCCGCCCTGCAGCTCGATAACGGCTCGCTGTGGTACAAGCAGCGCACCTTTTCGCGTGTACGTGGACGCGCGAATGCGTCCAAATTGTCCTGGCCGAAGATAGCTGTTGGGATTCGGAAACGCCGATACAACCCGAATACTTCCAGTGGTGATGTCCACTTGACGATCGGTATATAGAACGTGGCCCTTGTGTGGATACACAGTTCCATCCGCAAGAACGAGTTCCAGGGTAGGGGCGTCTTTCGCGGGTTCCGTGCGGTTCGTCGAGTTGATATGCTCTGCGAGGCGTAAATATTCCTGCTCGCTAATCGGGAAGTAAGCTTTGATCGGATTTACCTGCGAAACCGATGTGAGTACCGTGCTGGGATTCACTAAGTTGCCGAGTTGAATTTGAGCGATCCCGGCGATCCCGTCGAATAGGGAAGTAACGTGCGTGAAGCCCAGGTTTAGCGCGGCCTGTTCCACTTGAGCCTTTGCGGATTGAACCGCCGCCTTAGCCGCCAGATTGGCTTGAATATCGTTATCTAGCTGGCTTTGTGCGATTGCGCGTTCTTTGGCCAGCGGCGTGTCGCGGTCGACGTCCAGTTGCGTCTTGCCCATTTGCGCTTCGGACTGTGCGAGTTGCGCCTTTGCTTGGTCCAGCAAGGCTTGGAAGGGGCGCGGATCAATTTCGAACAAAACATCGCCCTTGCGAACGGGCGAACCCTCTCTGTAGTTCTGCTTGATGATGTAGCCCGTAACTTGCGGCTGGATTTGTGCGTTGACGAAGCCATCCAGCGTGGCTACCCACTCGCTGATAATCGGGACATCTCTCTGTTCGACTTTTGTGACACTGACATCAGGCGGGCCCGCCGTTGGTGTTGCAGCTTTTCCGCCGCATCCGGCCATGGCGACGAGAGCGAATAAAATTGCGCACGCCCCAGACTTGTGACGAAACGAGCAGCGGGTTTTGCAATCACAGTGCCCGCCAAGTCGGCGAAGTTTGCGGATTTCTTTATCGCGACGTCTTGCGACATGAATTCTCCCCCGGCACCGCGAGTGATTACACCCGTAGGGCATTTAGCTGTACCACGCAAGCTTTGGCAACGAGTTGCTAGTGCGTCCCGCGGACATCCCTATGCATGGCCTTGGATGTGTCTCAGGAGGAACCGGGTATATAAATCTTGTTGCGAACATGTCCCGAGGGCGGCGCCAGAATCGGGCGTAAAGGCGAAGTTGTCCGCAAGCAATTCGAATTTATGTGCCGCATAAGGAACATCTGCGGAGCAACTGTGACCTTGGTCACCGGGGACTTCTTACACGGCTTACTAGAATTGAAGGGAGGAGAGCGCATCGACGGCCGCTATGAAGTTAGCCGCGCCTCGAAGATTCTCTGACTCTGGCGCTTGCGTCACGGTGTTGGAAGCGAACCTTTTCCTGAGTTTTATTGCCGAAGGAAGATGCACCGATGTTCAGGCTCGATTGGATTTCCTGTTTCTTAACCGTTCTTTCAACGCTGCTTATTGGTAGGAGGCTCTGGCATGGATGGGTTATTGCCGGAATCAACAGCGTAGTTGTATGTGTGATCGGTGTGCGAACGGCGCAATTCGGATTCGTCCCAGCCAATGTGTTATGCCTGGGCTTATACGCATTAAACCTGCGGGCTTGGCGGCTGAAATCCGCTGCGAGCCAGGAACCCTCCGAATACGACTAGTCTGAAACCACAGGTCTAGGTTTCGCGGGCATGCTTCGACCACTGCCAAAGCCCGCCAGTGACCTCTGCCGGCAGTCGATGCCCCAATTGACGAGCGAGCATCACGATCTGTCCACGATGATGACCTTCGTGAGCGATGAAATAACTGAGAACGTGCCCAACATCGAGTGGAAGGTTGCGCCACACATAAGACGACGTGGCGGGAACGTTTCCGCCGTGATCGCAACCAAATTTCAAGAGGTCTAGGATTCCGGTGCCGCTGCGTTCCATCGCCGAAACAAGATCCTTGGGTTTCACCTTATATCGGTCGACACTTCGCGGTACTGCGATCCCGTGTTCTTTGCCTAGCGTCTTGAGCCACATGCACCGGGCGTTGTGGATGTGACCGGCAATCATCCGGACGGTGCGGCGCGGGGCTCCGGGCAGCGTGGCCTCCCAGAGTTCAGGGCACAAATGCTCGACCAGAAAGATCGTCACGCGATTGTTGGTTTTCCATGCGTTAAGGATGGTATATCGCAGATCGAGCGGAGAAGGCATGCGACTCCTCGCAACCGCTTCGGGACCTATGCCGACGTTACGGTTGGACCTGGACCGAAGCGCCGAAAATTATACTCCTCCCCAATCGCAAGGGATGACCAAGGTGGCGCGTTGCATACGGGCGCGGTCCGGGGTAAATTCTGGGTTGACTCTGGTTGAAGAGGTGACTCTATGAAGCGTCGCGATTTTCTGCGCTCTGCAGGGATGGTGTCGGCAGGAGCAATGGCGTTCCCGAAAGTGGGGCGATTGCTTGGACAGGGAACTGCGCCGGAGGCCTGGCGAACATTTGACGTGACGACGAGCGTGCAAGTTCTGAAACCCTCTGGGGCAACGAGGATTTGGATCCCGGCAGCGCTCGTCAATCCAACACCCTTCCAGAAGACCCTTGCGAACGATTTCAAGGCGCAAGGCGGTACCGCAAAACTGACGGAAAACATTGCCGACTCACTGGGAGTCATCTCGGCGGAGTTTCCCGCAGGCGTCGCGCCGGTGCTCATTGTGACGAGCCGGGTAACGACCAGGAATCTTGCGGTGGATCTCTCGGCACCGGGCAAGGTTCCACCGGAGAACCAGGAAGCACTGCAACACTTTCTACGGCCGACAAAGCTGATGCCTACCAACGGCGTTGTGAAAGCTACGGCAACAGAGATCACCAAGGACTCAAAGACGGATGTTGAGAAGGCGCGCGCGATCTATGAATGGATCGTGGAAAACACATTTCGAAATCCGAAGACGCGAGGCTGCGGGCTTGGCGATATTCGTTTCATGCTTGACACCAAGGATTTGGGCGGCAAATGCGCCGATCTCAACGCCCTTTACGTTGGACTCGCGCGGTCGGCCGGGCTCCCGGCGCGGGATGTTTATGGCGTCCGCGTGGCCAAATCGGAAATGGGATACAAAAGTCTCGGGCCGTCGACGGAGATGGTGACGAAGGCGCAGCACTGCCGCGCGGAAGTGTATCTGAGCGGCTACGGTTGGGTTCCTGTCGATCCGGCGGATGTACGCAAGGTGGTGCTCGAAGAGCCGCCGGGGAACCGGCCGTTGGACGACGAGATGGTGAAGAAGGCGCGCGCTCGGTTGTTTGGGTCGTGGGAAATGAACTGGATGGCTTTTAACTTTGCGCACGATGTGGCGCTGCCGGGTTCGAGCGGTCCTTCGCTCGGATTCCTGATGTATCCACAGGCGGAAACGGCTGACGGACGGCTCGATTGCCTTGATCCGGATAATTTCAAATACGAGATCAGATCGCGGGAGATCCCGTCTACAAACGGATGACGGAAACGAGCGACGATAGCAGCGTCGCCAACCAGGAACCGTGTCCGATCAATTGGGATGGTATCTCCCGAAAAAACAGTGTGAGTTCAGTTGCTTATGTTAGACGCGACACAATTTCAGGACGCGGAAAAGTATTCGGAATACTTGAAAACTCTCTCCGGACGATTACGCTCCGATCTTGCGTTGGAGAACCTTGAAGTTTTTCTGCCAAATCCCGGGCGCCAGCCTCGAGTCCTTGATTTGGGTGGCGGCACTGGCTTGATGAGTGTGCGGCTGGCTCAAAAAGAATTTCAGGTTGTGCTACTGGATAACTCCGAAGAGATGCTCGGGATTGCGCGGAAAGAGGCGGAGGCGAGCGGAGTTGCAGAGCGCATCTCGTTTCGTCACGCAGACGCTTGCCAACTACAGAAACTGTTCGAACCGGAGTCCTTTGACGTCGTCGTTTGCCATAATTTGCTCGAATTCCTGGCTGATCCTGGTGGGATCATTCGCAGTATCTCTTACGCTCTGAAAAAAGATGGCATTCTCTCGCTGCTTCTGCGAAATCGTGGCGGAGAAGTTCTAAAGACCGCGATCAAGTCGCCTGATGTGGAACTCGCAAAAAACCATCTTTCCGCGCAGACCGTGGCGGATTCTCTCTACGGGAAGCCCGTCCGTCTGTTCGATCCCGCAGACGTCATGCAAATGCTTTCGAAAGCCAATCTCGATGCCATCACCGAACGTGGTGTCCGCGTATTTTCGGATTACCGGGAATTGGCGGATCCGGATCCTGAAACATACCTGCGACTGCTCGAAACCGAATTCATTTTGGGTTCCCAGCCGCAGTTCGCAGCGATTGCGCGCTACATTCAAATCATCGCCCAGCACTCCACGACGCTTCAGGCTTCGGAGAGACGAACATGACTCTTCCGATCATTCAACCGACCGCAATCCAGCCCAGTTTGCAACCTTCGTTCGTGCGGCCTGCGCAACCCGGGAGTTTTGCCATCGGACTTGGCCTGACCAACGAATGTAATCTCGCCTGCTCGTTTTGTTATCGCGATCCCACGCGTGTCGACCGCCTGAGTCTCGAACAAGTGCAAGCCGCGATGGCCAGTCTTCCGGTGCGGTCCGTCAATCTGGGCACCGGCGAAAATGGGATGCACCCGGAATTTCGCGAAATCCTGGGCTTCCTGCGCACTTTGCCGGTGAAGCTCACTATCACCTCGAATGGACATAGCGCGGCAGTACTTTCCGACGACGAGATCCAAGCATTTCACGACATCGAGTTTTCCTTGGATTATCCGTCGGAAGAAGAGCAGGATGCCCAGCGCGGTGCAGGGAATTGGGCTTTGATCCACGAGCAAGCTGCGCGCTGCGTGCAGTTGGGAACTCCAGTCACGTTCATCAGTGTGATGATGAAGGCGAATTATTTACGACTTGGTGAAGTAGCGCGCGTGGCCAAGCGCTATCAAGCGCCGCTGCGGATCAACGTTTACCAGGCGGTGCGCTCTGACGTCTATTCGTTAAGCTATGAAGAATATTGGCAAGGCTTTCGCGCGTTGTTTGCTGAAACAGATGTGATCGCTATTGGCGAGCCGTTGGTTCGCGCCATGGCCGGTCTGCCTCATCGCATCGGCGGCTGCGGTGTGAGCACCGTGCGGGTTACGCCTCGAGGAACAACGCAACCTTGCGTGTACTGGCCTGGCGTGGGGGAACCTCTCTCGCTGCTGCTCTCCGTCGGTTCGCGAGTGGTAGAAAGTTCATCGTTTGTGGAGGCGCGCACCGTTCCGGAGGCGTGCAGTTCCTGCGTTCATCTCGAGTCTTGCTACGGGGGATGTGCTGGACGCCGCCGTATCCAAAACGCTTTACATCAGCCAGACTTTTATTGCCCAATCATCCGTGGCGAAACGCAAGAGCTGGAAATCCGCATGGCTTCCGCTCGCGAACTTCCCAAAGGCGAAAGCGCATGTACCACCATTGTGATTGCGCGTGATTAGGTGCTGGCCGGGCCCGATTTTGCGCATGAAAATTTGTAACCTAAAAAGCTGATTTGGATCGAAGAGTGCGAGGTTCAACATGGCAACAACTATGGGCCAACCTTTAGACAACGCATCCGATGCAGCCATTCAACCGTACGCGGGAACCGGGCTGGCGATTGCTCGTCTTACCATTGGCGCGATGTTCATTTGGGTCTTCTTCGAGAATTTGGGGAAAGGCTTGTACAAGCCGGCGGGCTACGCTGGTCTTATCAACTACTATATCCAGCATGATAGTGCGCCAGCGATATGGAAGAGCGTGATGGCACAGGCGGCGGCCCATGCTTCCATGGCCGCACCGCTGCAGGCATTCACAGAAATTACGCTCGGAGTGCTGTTAGTACTCGGCTTGTTTACACGTCCGGCAGCGCTGGTCGCTTTTGCTTACCTCGGCAGCCTCTGGATTTCGGAGTTGGGTACGTCGTGGATCTGGGAACTACTCGTTTCCGTCCTAGTCTGTCTTGCTCTATCCGTAGGAAGCGCGGGCCGCACGTGGGGTCTCGACGCGATTTTGGCGCGCAGGCGGCCAGACTCTCTCTTGTGGTAATAGGTTTCGGAAGATAACCCAAACGGGGGTCGAGTGCGGGTCTCAGTTATCATTCCCACGCGCAACGAGGCACAGTCGATTGCTCGCGTCCTTGCTGATCTTCCCTCCGATCTTGTCACGGAAGTCATCGTAGTCGATAGCAACTCGTTAGACGGTACACCTGACATTGCCGCCCGCATGGGTGCGCGAGTTATTTCGGAGGCTCGTCGTGGCTACGGGCAGGCTTGTCTGACGGGACTTGCTTCCGCGAACGTGCCCGATGTTGTGGTGTTTCTGGACGGCGACTACAGCGACCGACCGGCTGAGCTTCCGCTTCTACTCGCTCCTATCGCTGAAGGGCGGGCGGATATCGTTATCGGTTCGCGCCTCGCGGGTCCGCGCACGCCTGGAGCGCTTCCTTGGCATGCGGTGTTTGGCAACTGGCTCGCTGCCAGCTTGATCAGAAATCTGTACGGAGCAAAAATCAGCGACCTTGGTCCATTCCGTGCGGCACGCGCTGATGTTCTCCGCGCAGTTCAGCTGGAAGAAACTACCTACGGCTGGGCGGTGGAATTGATCCTCAAAGGAACCATCCAAGGGTTCCGCATCGTGGAGGTGCCGGTGAGCTACTATCCACGCATCGGGCAATCGAAAATCAGCGGGACGCTTCGTGGCACTGTCGGGGCGGCATGGTTTATTCTCAGTCGGATTGCGCGCTACTATTTCCACCAGCGAAAAACTGTGGCGTCACCATCGGCTTGAAATGCCGCCGCAGCGATACCTCCTATGACGCCATTGAATCGCACGCTGGTCATCATGGCCAAAGCGCCGAGACTGGGCTTTGTCAAGACTCGCTTGGCGAAGCGGCTTCCGGAGCAAGCAGTCAGCGAACTGTACCGCTGTTTTCTTGAGGACACGATAACCCTGGCTCGATCTCTTGATGGCGTGGAAGTCGCCATTATGTGCCCGGACTGCGATGTCGAAGATTTGCGTCGGGAAACGCGTGATTCAGTGCGCATCGTTCCACAGATCGGCAAGGGACTCGCCGCAGGTCTTACCTCAGTGTTCGAACTCTTCGCGGGCCGCCGGAAACAGGCCGTTGCGTTCAACAGCGACAGCCCGCACTTGCCGGCCTCGGTTCTTCAGAGCGCGTTTCACTCGCTTACAGAGTCCGATGTCGTCATCGGACCTACGCACGACGGAGGCTATTATCTCGTTGGTGCGGCGGCTCCTCATCAGGGGCTCTTTACCAGAGATGGTATGGGAACGACCAATGCGTTTGAGGCATTGGTGGCTCGCGCAAGGAACCTGCGGCTCTCGGTGCATCTGACGGATCCGTTCTACGATATCGATGAGGTGGCCGAGCTCGAGCGGCTTGCTGCGGAACTGCAGCTCACGCCAGAGAAGGCACCAAAAACGGCGGAGTGGCTGTCTGTCTGGAGGAGCGCAGGGGCGCAGTCCGCAAACAACGGCGGGAACGAGTGACGTTTACTCCGTCTCGCAAACTCTTGGTATTCGGGAGCATCCTGTTTGCGGCGCTGTTCATTTGTTCTCGCAGCCCGGGCGTCACGGCAGGTGCTTGTTTCCTTGTGCCACTGGCGATAGCTGGAGTGGCCTACCTCTTGGCAGTCCGCGAGTTTTTTCGGACGGAACGCTTCCCACGTCATGTCGTCCTCACGTGCCTAGTGTTGGCTGCGTTATGGCGAATTCCATTCTTCGTGATGCCTCCCGGCCCAGATGACGACATCCACCGATATTTGTGGGATGGGCGAGTGCAGCGGCTCGGCTATAACCCATACACCGTTATTCCGGCAGATCCCGCGCTGGCCGCGTTACACACGCCCGAGACACGCGGGCTGAATAACCCAGAGGTGCCAAGTCCTTATCCAGCGGGTGCGCAGCTTTTCTTTCGAACGGTTACGGCGATTCACGAATCCATCTTTGCGTTCAAGATCGCGTTCGTTGCCTGCGACATCGCGATCGTGCTCCTGTTATTGAACGTGCTGCGCCGTAGCGGCCAAAGTGAACATTGGGTCCTCGCTTATGCCTGGCATCCGCTCGTCGCCACGAACGTGGTGAGCAGTGGCCACGTCGATATTCTGGGAGCGCTGCTGCTGTTGGCGTCCGTCGCAGCACTTATGCGGCGATGGCGGATGATTGCTGCGGCCGCGTTTGCGCTGGCGGTTGCCGTCAAATTTCTTCCCCTGGTTCTGGCGCCACTTTATTGGAGGAGGGTGCGGATTCGCGATGCGCTGGTCGCGGCGCTGCTCTTCGGATTGCTATACGTGCCGTTTCTAGAACACGGGCGAATTCCGACCGGATCCCTAGGCACCTATGTGCAGCGATTCCGTTTTAACGATCCGGTGTTCGCTACGCTCGGGCGAGTGGCAAGCCCGCAGATCGTTGTGGGTTTTGCATTGGTCGCCGGTTTGCTTACGGCCGCATGGCTTCGCAGGAAGCCGCCAGCTTGTTGCGCGGATCAATGGGCATGGCCGATGGCGGCATCGCTAGTGTGTGCGCCGGTCATCTACCCCTGGTATCTGCTGTGGCTGGTGCCGTTCCTGCGCTCGGCATCGACGCTTCCGCTCATAATCTGGACGATCAGCATTTTGCCGACTTACATTATTTGGCACTTGCGTTCGCTCGGGCGGGAGTGGCACCTACCTCTGTGGGTCCTCCTGCTCGAATATGGGGCGGTCGCCACAGCCGCTGCCATCGTATTGCTTCGTCGTAAATCGCAACCGCTCCCACAGGTCTCGGCTGCGGATGCGACTTCGGCGAATTACGTCCGTGACGATGCATCCACAAAAGATGAAGGATAAGTGGGGGCTGGGACGCTGGCAATGTGTCTGTCAAATGGACACAGGATCAGCTCGCACCGCCCAGACGAAATGCCTACCTTCTATTTCGCGTCGACCCAGGCGTCGGAGCCCGCCAGCTTTACGGCGACATCCGTAAAGAAAATCCGCGCCGGCTTTCCATCCGCGACTCCGCGGTGGTCCGTGGATACAAGCAGAGGGCCGGCCATTTTGTTGCCCGCCCACGTTGTGGTGAGCAGCGTCGGCTTCTTATCTCCCCCGCGGTGATAGATAAATTCCTTAACGCGTTTGTCGGGGCCCACAAAGAGTGTCCAGGTATCGCCGGGCGTGTAGCCACCTGCCTCCGCGGGATAACTCACCACTACTTTCGTGGCGGTGCCTTTCCCCAACGGGAGCTTCTGCGTGCCCGCATCTTCCACGCTGGCGCTGCTGTCTTGGTATTGATGAAAGGGGAAGATCAGCCAATACATATCATTGTTGAACGCCGGCTCAATTTCGTTCTTCACCGACGCGTCCTGGCTGCTTAGTTGAGAACGCAGATAAGTCACTTTCACCGCCTTGCCCTCTTTGTCTTTCCCGTCATAAGAAACACGGCCGGTCTTGGGCTCCCAGATCCAGGTTCGGGAGAATTTTATGAGCCCGGGCAAATCCAGGTTGAAGGTGTAGCGGATCTGCTCGATTTGGCCAAACGAATCGAGACCATAAGCCTTGGCGATTTCTTCCGAGATTGGCGGCTTGTTCTGCGCCCACGAAGACGCAGCTGCAGCTAGGACCAGGGCCCCAAGAACCAGAAGACGAATCGCCCGAACAGGGCTGCCGTTTGTCATGGACTTCCTCCTAGGTGAATGGTGGAACGTGCCTTGGATGAAAGGCAAACGCTTGGCGATATAGAAATCTTTTGAGCCGGTCAAGAGCGGAGTTCCTTCCCAAACTTTTCCCAATCTTCGCACGTAGCCTAGGGGTTTCCCTAGTGGTTTCGAAACGAACTCAGTTGAACAATCGCCGCGCGAGATAGAACACCCGAACGGAGCTTAATGTGCTGTCATTCCTCCGCATCCTTCAGTCTGGGCGGCCGCGGTAGCGTGTCCTCGCAACCCATAGGCTGAAACGGTGTGACAAGAAGCCCATCAGGTAGGGTCGCAAGGAAGGACCAATGAAAGCCGAACAGAAGCCAGCCGCCTCCAGAGACTATGCCGAAACAAATGAGCAAAAGCGCCTGAACGAGGCGCGCGATAAAGGTGTCCCATGGAAGAAATGGGGGCCTTATCTCAGTGAACGGCAGTGGGGCACGGTACGCGAGGACTATAGCGAGGACGGAAATGCCTGGGACTATTTCAACCACGACCAGGCGCGGTCGCGGGCTTACCGCTGGGGAGAAGATGGCATTGCAGGAATCTCCGATGATAAGCAGCAACTTTGCTTTGCACTTGCGCTGTGGAATGGGCGCGACCCGATTCTCAAGGAAAGAATGTTCGGGCTGACGAATAGCGAGTCAAATCACGGCGAGGATGTGAAGGAATACTACTTCTATCTCGACAGCACGCCCACGCATACCTACATGAAGTATTTGTACAAATACCCGCAGCGCGAATTTCCGTATCGCGATTTGGTGGAAACGAATCGTGGCCGGTCCCGGGAAACGTCCGAGTACGAATTACTCGATACAGGCGTGTTCGACGACGATCGATATTTCGACGTATTCGTTGAGTACGCGAAGGGTGACCCTGAGGACATTCTGATCCGGGTCTCCGTCTTCAACCGTGGTCCCGAAGCGGCGACGATTCACTTGCTGCCTACACTGTGGTTTCGCAACACCTGGTCGTGGGGGGAAGGCACACCAAAGCCTGCGGTGGCCCAGACCGCTCCCGGTTGCCTGCTTGCTTCGCACTCCGTGCTTGGCAATCTGACCATGAATTTTGAGGGCAAACCCGAGTTGCTCTTTACGGAAAACGAATCGAATGCGAGCCGGTTATGGGGCCAGCCAAATCCCTCATCCTATGTGAAGGATGCCTTCCACGAGGCCGTAATTGCGGGAAAGAGCAACGTGGTGAATCCGGGCCTGCAAGGCACGAAAGCGGCTGCCCACTACGTGCTGGACGTGCCCGCAGGAGCGTCGCAAGCGGTGCGCATGCGGCTTTCTGCGAAACCAGCCGCCGATGCCTTTGCAATATTTGACCAGATTTTTTTTGCCCGCATTACCGATGCGAACGAATTTTACGAACGGATCACGCCGCCTTCGCTAAGCGAAGATGAACGACGCATTCACCGGCAAGCGCTTGCCGGCATGTTGTGGACAAAACAGTATTACTACTTCGATTTGGACAAATGGCTCGTCGAGCACGGTGCTCATCCGCTGATGGGAACTAAACATCGCAACGTAAGAAACGCTGAGTGGTTTCACATGCTTAACAGCGATGTG
>DASXLU010000210.1:0-7880 GCA_036496065.1 Candidatus Acidiferrum sp. | reverse complement strand
GCATTATTCATGGGATACCACAGGTGAGCGAATACAGTATTAGCTGTATTCATTCAGGAGATTTCGTTATTGGGGCGCCAGAACATACCGCGAGCAATTCACGAAACATCGTGGAGGCCTTCCGCACTCTGGCCGTTGACGGTCTGACGCAACTTCGGGGTCTTCTGTCGAAGCCGTCAGCGATTCATGAGGCAAGAGCTTTGCTGGCCGAGCAGGTTGGGAAGTTTACCCTGGAAAGGGTTTACAGCGATGGGAAGGTCGCTTTCAAGGCCAATGGGAAGATAGATTTCTTCGGGGAAGAGGCGCTTACACAACTGAGTGGTGCCGGGGGCCAGAATCGAACTGGCTACGCCCGCCTTTTCAGGGCGGCGCTCTACCAATGAGCTACCCCGGCATGTAACTCAATTATTCTAGAGACGCCTCCGCAGCGTGTCAATTCGCCGCGAAATGATTGCCCATAATTTTTGTCTTTACTTTGCGGAGAGGGCTCGATTGAAATAGAGATAGCACGACAGCCTAAACGCGGACCACTAAACCATGAGCGCTGTAAACGTACGACCGACCGACATGATTTCCGAACTCGACGCACTGGCACGCAAATCGGACTCCGCACAGTCGCTGATGCGGGAAATCGTTGCGCTCTTTCACAGCAAGCTGACGCGTTACAACTGGGTGGGCTTTTACATGCTCGAGAAGGAAGCGGACCACGAGGTGCTGGTGCTGGGCGCTTTCAAAGGAACGATGACGCCGCACACACGCATTCCCCTGAATCAGGGGATTTGCGGTGCGGCTGCCTCCAGCGGCAAGACGATCGTCGTCGACGATGTGAATGCCGACCCGCGCTACCTTGCGTGCTCGCTCGAAACGAAATCTGAAATCGTCGTTCCGGTCTTCGCGAACGGCAAAGTTGTCGGCGAGTTGGATATCGACAGCCATTTCCGCGCAGCGTTTGGCCCGGAAGACCGCACTGTTTGTGAACATGCTGCGACGATTGTTGGAAAGTTTCTCGAATCTCACCCCTGACATTTGCCCGAATCACTCCAAAAACTGCCCCACAAAAAGTATGGGAGCAGAACCCGGCACGTTTAGTGTGCCAAGTTGCTGCTCCCACAGACTTGCGTTGCAATGGATCTAACCGTTTGTCGCCTTACGGAATAGTTGCGCTGGTCAGGTTGGAGTAACCGCTTTCGCCGCCCGAAGAGAGGGCTGTCACCACGTAATAGTATTTGGTACCCGTTTGTACGCTTTGGTCGGCGTAGGATGTGTGGGCCACGGCAGATGCAACCTTTGCATAACCCGTGCCGTAGGTGGTCGATCTATAGACGTTGTACCCCGTTACGCCGCTTGAAGAGCTGGCGCCCCACGAAAGGTCGACGGCGTGGGCCGTTGTCGTCGGGGAACCGTCGCCGGTGACGGGTATCGTGAAAGTCCCCGCGTTGCTCGCGATCGTGATGGTGCCCGAGGCAACTCCGCCACCCTTTGGGGAGAATTCTGAAACCAGCACAGCGCTCTGGCCCGCGGCAAGCGTGGTTCCTGCGCTTACCCCGGTAACACTGAACCCAGTGCCGCTCAGGGTGACCGAATTGATCGTCACGCTGGCGTTTCCCGTGCTCTTCAGGGTTACGTCAGCATTGGCGGTCCCCCCGACGGTTACATTGCCGAAGGAAAGGCTCGCGGGACTCGTGGATAGTGAACGTGTGGTCGCGGTGCCGGCGCCTGAAAGCAGGACAGTAAGCAATCGATCTGTGGCGTTCGACGTGATCCCCAGAGAACCGCTATAGCTTTGCGCGGCGCCTGGCGCGAAAGCCACTGCGAAGGCCATCGAGGCGCCTGGAGCAAGCGCTACTTGCGAGCGGCCACCAACCACGGTGAAGCCGCTTCCGAAGAGCCCGATAGTAAAGACGGTAACGCTGGTACTGCCGGTATTTTTCAATTGAAACGCTTGCGTGTTCGTGGTCCCCACCGGAACGCTGCCGAATTTGGCGATTGAAGGCGTAATTGTAACTTGCGCGTTCGCGTTTGTTGCGCCGTTGGTTAGTAAGATGCCGCAGAAAAAAAAGATCGTGGCGCAAAAGCCGAGGAGCCGATTTCTTTTTCCGGCGACGCGTAACATCGTAGTCCGGATATAGGTGTTTGGTAGCCCGTAGTTCATACACTTCGTATAGTGGGGAGTTGCGATACATGAAACTACTGAACAGGAGTGACATTTTGGGGTAGGGCAAAGTCCGAGGGTGCCATTGGGACCTACAACCTGAACAGAGGTACAGTATATTGTTATTTAAACACTACGTGTTATGTACTGAGTAGTATTAGAAGAGACGCACGCCCGGCCACGGCGAGGACCCTGGACGAATTTTCTGTACTCGGGATATTGAAGTTGCAGCGAAACCGCTCGATCTAAGCGCCTCATGCAAAGGCTACTGCCCAGCGTCGTCGAATTCCTTCATCCAGTTACGCCCTTTAAGTACTTCCCGGGGCCTGGTGCCGTCTGGCGGGCCAACAATGCCGTCTTTTTCCATCAGATCGATCAAGTGCGCTGCGCGGCCATAGCCGATTCGCAGTCGTCGTTGCAATGTCGAGGTAGATGCGCGTCCCATTTCGCAACAGACGCGAACGGCGTCCTGGTAGAGTTCATCGTCGGCTTCTTCGCCGCCATCGGCGCCGTTTTCTCCGCCGCCATTCTGCCCCTTCTCATTTTCATCTTTAGGCGCTTCAAGTAATTGTTCGTTGTACTTTGCGGGAGCTTGCGCGCGCCAGAAGTCGCATACAGCACTGATTTCGTCCTCGGAAACCAAGGGCCCGTGAATACGGTGCAACCGCGCCGAACCCGCCGGGAGGTATAGCATGTCGCCTTTGCCCAGCAGCGATTCCGAACCGTTTGAGTCCAGAATCGTGCGCGAGTCAACCTTGCTAGCCACGCGGAACGAAATACGTGCGGGAAAGTTCGCTTTAATCAGGCCGGTGATGACGTCCACGGAAGGCCGCTGCGTCGCCAGAATCAGGTGGATGCCGACCGCACGAGCCATCTGCGCCAGTCGGGTGATGGATTCTTCCACGTTGTTGGTATCGACCATCATCAGGTCGGCCAACTCGTCGATGATGATTACCAGATAGGGAAGCGGCTTGTGCTCCGATTCTTGCGTATTCTCAAAAAGCGAGAGCGATTGCTGCTTCTGGAATGTCCGGTTGTATTGGTCAATGTTGCGCACGCCGCGTTGCGCCAGTAACTTCAGCCGGTTCTCCATTTCCCTGGTGGCATTGCGCAGAACGTTCGATGCGACCTTGGGATCGGTAACGACGGGCGCGATCAAATGCGGAATACCTTCGTACAAGTTCAATTCCAGGCGCTTTGGATCGACCAGAACCATCTTCACGTCGTCCGGCGTAGCTTTGTACAAAATGGACATCATCAACGAATTGATGAAGACGCTCTTGCCTGTGCCGGTAGAGCCGGCAATCAGCAAGTGGGGCATCGAAGCCAAGTCAGTGACACGAATCCGGCCGTGCAAGTCCCGTCCCATCGCTAGTGTCAGCTTGCTAGGCGAATTGCTGAACTCGGTAGCTTCCACGATTTCGCGCAAGGCAATCGTTTCGCGCTTGTCGTTAGGCACTTCGATACCAATCGTGGACTTGCCGGGGATACGTTCGATCAGAATCGATTCGGCCTGCAGCGCCAGGCACAAATCCTCGGTCAGGCCGATAATGCGGCTGTACTTGATGCCTGCTTCCGGCTTGAATTCGAACGTAGTGACCACCGGACCGGGATTGATTTGCGTGACTCGGCCTTCCACATCGAATTCATGGCACTTCTCTTCGATGGCGCGTGCCCGGTGCTTGAGCTCGTCTTCATCGAGTTTGTGGCCGCCCTCGCCCTGCTTTAATAGCTGAATCGAAGGCAATTTGTAATTGGTATTGGTCTTGGCAATCTTGGGTTCAACTTTTTTAGTCTTGTCGGGCTTATCGGGGCTGGAAAACAGAATAGGCGCCTTGTGCACGTCGCCTTTAGCGGCTTCTTCTTCCTCATCCTCAGCTACGGCTGCCTTACCCTTTTTGAAAATATCGCTGTCATCGTTCAGATGAATGGTTTTGGGCTCGTCCGCAGGTTCACCCTTGCCCGAGCCGGGCTGCGATACAGGCTTGCGTCCGGCAATCCGCCGTTCTTCTACTGCCCGGCGCATTCGTGCTTGTTCCCGTTCGTCTCGCCAAGCGTGCCATCTCGCCTGCGTGCGCTGCAGCACGCCTATCTTCTCCATACGCCCGAGAGGACCTTTCGAACTGCTGGCCCATGCATGCGCTCCACTGAACGAAAAGCTCGTCGTCAGAAATACCGCCGTGATCAGGACCGCAAACGCGATCACATAGGCGCCCCAGTTGAATCCACTGCGCAAGGCTCCAGCCAGCAATGCACCCACCACGCCTCCCGCAGGAATCGACCCACGCACCGCTGGGAAGGGAATCAGGGAAAAGATCGATGGCAACGACACTAGCAGCATCGCGTAGCCGGTCAGCGTTGCACCTTGCGAATGAAACGCCTGACTGCGCGCCCACCGCCAGCCCAAAATCATTAAAGCCACCGGCAACAAAAACGCCGGGAAGCCAAATATCTGGAAAATCAGGTCCGCGCTATACGCGCCCACAGGTCCAATCCAGTTTTGCGTGGTGTGTTCCGCGCCACTCGAGGCACTTACGTTGAGCGCGGCGTCCCGCGGGTTATAGCTCAGTAACGACGCGGCCAGCAGCGCCGCAATAATGATGCACAAGAACCCGATCAGCTCATTCAACCGCTTGTTTTCAGTAGGTGTAAGAAAGCGCACAAGTTCTCCTCAGCTGTTTGGGGAAGGCTGAGAGCTCAAAAGGCGCGCGGCGCTGTATGCGCTCTCCTTTGGAGGAACGCTGAAATCATACCAAACGCGCCAGCCAGCACAAGTGCCTGGGCTTCTTTGTTTCCATAGGCCTGGTCCGGGTAGCTTCATCCTACTAGGCGAGCAGCGAAGAATAGCACCAGAATGCCGACGATGATGCGGTACACCGCGAAAGGGCCGAAGCCGCGCCGACGTACATAAGCCATGAACCAGGCAACGCTACCGTAGGCCACGACGAACGACACGACAAATCCAATAGCCAGGACTATCCATCCATGCGTGTCGATGCTCGATACGCCAATGGGATTCTCGGTCTTGGTGCCATGCAGCGACTTGAGCAAAGTGTAGAGTGTGGCTACGGCCATCGTCGGGATCGACAGAAAAAACGAAAACTCCAGCGCGGATGCGCGCGACATGCCGGCCACTTGACCTCCGGCGATTGTCGACATCGACCGCGACGTGCCGGGAAATACCGCCGAGAGAATCTGGCAGGCGCCAATCCAGATAGCCTGTCCCAGGCTCATCTCTTCCATGTGCCAGGTGTGTATTACGCCACTCTTCGAAGACTCGCCCGCCGCTTCGGCTTTGGAGTTTCGCGCATCAATAAACCACATCACAATGCCGCCGATCAGCAGCGCGCTTCCGATCACGTACGGATTTTCCAGATTCTTCCCGATAAGCTTGGTCATCAGAAAAGACGGAATTGCGGTTACGACAAATGCAATCATCACCAGGCTGAGCGGGTGCGTCCAGATGGTTCGATCGCCGCGCTCCCCTTGCGGAAATGTGGACAAAAACTTCGCGATACGATGCCGGAAATAAATCGGAAGCGTGAGAATCGCGCCCAACTGAATTACGATGCTGTACATCTTCCAATAGCCATTCGAGAGGTCAATGTGCAGCAGTGCTTCGGAGATTCTCAAGTGCGCGGTGGAACTTACGGGAAGAAATTCCGTCAAACCTTCCACAATCCCTAACAAAACAGACAACAAGTAATCGTTCACTCGTTCGCTCCACAGGTATTTTTCAGCCTAAGTTCAGCGCGGTGTAAGAATTGGCTCACCGCAGCAAATTAAGGCGCAACAGCGAGACGCTTGCGCATTTCCAAGGCGTCGGTACGGCCAAGATAGTAGCGTTTTATAACTGCTTCGGTACGATAACCGTGATGCTGCCAGAAGGCAATCCCGCTCTGGTTTTCGACCGATGTCTCCAGCAATACAGAACGCACGCCTTGAAACTGCAGGTGCTTTTCCATGTCGCTGACGAGGCCGGTGCCGACACCCTTACGGCGGTGTGATTCCGCGATGTCCAAGGTAATGATGTGGCCGAGAGGCGGATTTTGTTCCGCGAGAATGAAACCCACGACGTGCCTGTCCTCTTCCGCCACCAGACAATCCGCACTAGGCAAATTCAGGAAATATTGCAGTGTCCATTTGCTGTAAGAAATCCCCGGCGGGAAACAGGACTTGTCGAGCCGGTGCAATGCGCTGAAATCTTTTGCATCGTAGGGGCGAATCGTCCATGTCATCCGGTTCCTGCCATGTAGGGGCCGTCTTGTTGGGGCCGCCTTCTTGCTTGCCCTGACAGAGGAATGGATGCGGGCCGCAACCTCAATGCCACCGCGATCGCTATCATCTCCGAAAACTCAGCGCCCTCAGCGCCTCTGCGTTAGAACTTCCGTTCCTCACTCATCATTTCGCACCCGCAGGCATCTTCAATCCCAATGCCTTCACCGTCGTCTCATCCACCTGGGCCTGTCCATTTTGCTTCACCACGATGCCAAAGCCGCCGCTGTAGTCCCACATGGTCCAGCCAATTCCTCGCTTTTCCAGCGAACTGCGTACATCTTTCAGCCACGCCGCCCGATCCTCAGATTTTGCGGCTTTGCGGTAAACGCCGAATTCGTTGCATACCACCGGCACATTCCAATGTTGCGCCCACGCCGCAACCTGATCGAAATCGACGCTGATACGCGCCTCATTCCAACGGTCGGCACCGTAGCGCATCACTCCCAAACGGTTGAACTCGTCAGGAACCGTTGCGGCAGTCTCACGCACTTTCTCCGGATCGGACGGGTAAGGCAGCTCTTTCAGGTAATGCCACGAGTTCGCGCCCCACGTTGCTCCCTGATGCGTAAAGATGTGCGGCTCGTAAAAGTGGAAATTGTAAATGATGTTGCTGTCGCGCAAAGGCTCCATAAAGACCAAATCATCGTCGTCTGCCCAACGCGCGCCTTCGACAATAATGGTGTGATTGGGCGCGCCTTCTCGAATCGCATCGACAAGATGAGCCTGCACTCCGTACCAGCGGTAACGGTCGCGCATCTCCGGCTCATTTAACGTTTCGAAGAAAACTTTCTCTGGTTCCATCGAGCTGTAGTGTTTGGCAAATGCGCGCCAGAAGTCCGCGAACTGTTCCACCATCTCGTCATTCGCAAGCTTTTGCTTAAAGTCGCCGTCGGGATGAATATCCAGCACCACGGCGAGTCCTTGATCGAGAATCATTTTCACGGCTGCGTCTAACTCTGCGAGGTAATCCGCGGGAATCAGATCGGCTTCGTTGCGACGGAACATGGGCGCTGGATTCACGCTTAGCCGCACATGATCGAATCCCATGGACTTAATCAGCGCGGCGTCGGCCGGGGTATTCCACGTCTCGAAATGCTCTTTGGTATATCCCTTCGGGTCGAACACTTGCGCGAACCATTCGCTCATGTTGATCCCGCGACGTAAATTCTGCGCTCGCGACTTCGCGATATCCGGTCGCACCTGCGCGTTTAACGCCGTCACCGCAAAAGCCAGAATCGTCACCACACACGCGACACACCGCAAAAAAGGGGCACGCTGAATCGTGCCCCTCGTTGCCGAGAATCGAAATTGCGCTTGGGAATTACAATTTGACCGTGACAGTTTTCACCTCGGTGTAATTCGCTAGTCCGTATTCACCCAGCTCGCGCCCGATGCCCGACTGCTTGAATCCGCCGAATGGCGCGGCCGCGTCGAATACGTCATAGCAATT
>DASXLU010000209.1:0-21094 GCA_036496065.1 Candidatus Acidiferrum sp. | reverse complement strand
CGCCAACTGGATCGCTTCCAACTTGCTCTCATTCGATTTCATCGGATCGCCCGCAAATCCCGGCAATTCGGTAATCCACTTGTGCATGTCCGTAAAGCGCACGGTGAACGGGTCCACGTCCGGATGCTTGTCCGTCAACCCAATCGCGATATCGTCCAGGCTTTCCCAATCAAAAGTCTGCGGCATCCTCAGCTCCCTCAGTGGTCCAATTCTTTCGCGTAGTTTTTGTTCCACTCAGGTATTTCCACCACGATGTCTGTTGTGCCGTCCGGCACGGTCTGGCAGCCCAATCGCGACTTCGGCGTAATGCCAGGCGCTTCGTCGAGTTCGTCCAACTCCGCATCCGTCGCTTCGTTGCAAGACTCCAGTCCTTCTTTCACCATCACGTGACACGTCGAGCAGGCGCAAACTCCGCCGCACGCGTGGTCCAGCCCCATCTTGAAGCCTTCCGAAATATCCAAGATGCTGCCGGGAATGCCGTTATGTCCGTAAGGAAACTTTTCCGGATCCACTTCGACGGTTTTGCCGCTCGGAAAAAATGTCACCTTAAATTTCTTCGTCGCCTTTTTATACTTTACTTCCTCAATGTATGGATTACTTCCGCCCATATGCCTCTCCTAAACTTCCGCCAACTTCTTGCCCTCGAGGGCTGTCTGCACCGCTGAGTTCATCACCAACTCTGCCAGATGCTCGGTGGCGTGATTCAATTCTTCAATTTTCTTGCGAATTAATTTGTAGTCCTGGCCCTGCGCTGCCTGCTTCAATTCGGCGACACTGGCATCCAGCTTCGCGCGCTCTTCCGCAGACAACTGCGCAGCTTGCGGGTTCGCCAGCGCCTTGGTCGTCGCGGACAAAATCGTCTCGGATTCCGTGCGAGCTTCAATGACCTGACGTTCCGCGAAGTCCTGTTCCGCGTATTCGATGGATTCCTCGAGCATTCGCTCGATGTCGGCATCATTCAGGCCATAACTCGGCTGTACTTCGATGGAATGCTCTTCGCCGGTACGCAAATCCTTGGCTCCCACCTGCAAGATCCCATTCGCGTCAATCAGTAGCTTGACTTCGATACGAGGAAGCCCTGCGGGCGCCGGAGGCACTCGCAATGTGAATCGCGCCAGAGAGCGGCAGTCCTTCGCCAGTTCGCGCTCACCCTGCAAAACGTGGATGTCGATACCGGTCTGGTTGTCCACGCCGGTTGTGTACAGTTCCTGCGCGCTCGCGGGAATCGTGGAATTACGCGGAATCACCTTGGCCACGGCGCCACCGTACGTCTCAATGCCCAACGAGAGCGGCGTGACGTCGAGCAACAGCATGTTGTTCACGCCGTGATCCAGAATATTGGCCTGCACTGCGGCACCCAGCGCGACGACCTCATCCGGATTCAGCTCCGTGTGCGGCTTGCGGTCAAAATATTCCTGGACGGTCCTGCGAATCAGTGGCGTGCGTGTCGCTCCGCCAACCAAAACAACTTCTTCGATATGCTTGGGCGCAAGTTGAGCGTCAGTCAAAGCCAGCTTTACCGGCACCATCGTGCGATCGACCACGGCGTGAATCAGAGCCCCGAACGCTCCGCGCGTAAATTCGTGCGTAAAGACTTTGCCGTTGGGCAAGGGAAAGCGCAGCGTGGCGGTTTCCGTTTCTGAAAGTTGATGCTTTATCGCAATGAGCTCCTTGCGAAGTTCCTGCGCAAGCTCACCGTGTGGCGAAAAGTCGATTTGGTCGTGCTGCAAAATCTGCTCGTGAACGAACGCCTGCAGCAGGTTGTCGATATCGTCGCCACCGAGATGCGTGTCCCCGTTCGTAGACAACACCTGATAGATATCGCCTTCGCCGGTGGAGATCAGCTTCAGCACCGAGATGTCGAACGTTCCGCCACCCAAATCGTACACAGCGACCTGTCCGCGCTGCTTTTCGTGCAACCCGTAGGCTAACGCCGCGGCCGTGGGCTCGTTTACAAGGCGCAGCACCTCCAGCCCGGCGAGCTTGCCTGCGTCTTTTGTGGCTTGCCGTTGTGCGTCGTTAAAATACGCGGGAACCGTAATCACCGCCCGGTCGACTGTTTCACCAAAATAGTTTTCTGCCCAGTTGCGCAGCTCGCGCAGTATGAACGAGGAAATTTCCGGCGGCGTGAAAATCTTGTCGCCAAGCTGCACACGAATCACGTTCTTATTCGATGGATCGATGCGGAAGGGAAATAGCTTCAGCTCATTCTGCACATCCGCAGGACCGCGGCCCATCAATCGCTTCACGGAATAAATCGTCCGCTCCGGTTGGGTCAACAAGCGTCGACGGGCCGGCTCGCCCACAATAATGCTTCCGTCCGGATCGAGACTCACAACGGAAGGGCACAGCGCGCTTCCATATGGGCCCGGAATGCACTTCGGCTGGCCCGTTTTCGCGTCGGTATACGCGACCAGGCTATTCGTCGTCCCCAGATCGATTCCTACGATTCTCCCCATGCCCTATACCCAAACCTGCGCAAACGCGCAGCCCCAAAATCCCACTACAACAATTCCTTTTGCACATTCACTACCAGGTTGCGAATGTACGACCGCCGGTTCAGCAATTCATTTAGCTTGCCCATAGCTTTCGTGCGTGCCGCTTCATCCGCACCAGCATCGATCGCGCTGTCCCATTCCTTCGCCGCGGACTGCAGCTGTCCATCAACCTCTTTTAATTTGGCTTCGAAATTCGCTTGTGCTGCCAACAAGCGTTTCCGCAGAATCTCCGTAGCGCCGCCCGACGACTTCGTCTCACGAAGCTCGTCCAGCGATTCGTTCAGCTCAAAAACTTCTTCGAGCAGCTCAGGAGGCGCCTGCTGTTTGTTTTGGCCTTCCTTGCGCGCACCCTCCAACGCCAGCAAATATTCCACACGGGCCACCGGGTCGCGCAACGTGCGGTACGCGTCATTCAATTCCGAGCTGCGCTTTAGCGAAATCTCGCGCTCGGTTTCCGATGCTTTCACGAAATTATCCGGGTGCAATTTCCAGCTCAGTTGCAGGAACTTTTGCTCCAGCGCCGCCATCTCGATCCACAGCTTGCGCGGCATTTCGAACATGGTGAAATAGTCATTCGGTTGTGGTAATTGCCGCAACTTGCCGCAGCTCTGGCAAAAATGCGTCCCAATCGTGCGCTCATGGCAGTTCCAGCAGACTAGCGGTGGATTCGTAATGGGAAGTTGCGTTGGCATAATCAATCTCTTTGCGACCTACTGCAGCCCTGCGAACACAAAAAAAGTGGCTGGCGATTGCGGTGGCCAACCACTTGTCAGACCAGTCAGAGCCTTTCGGCAGACCGCGGTCTGTGCTGCCGCTACGCCGTGAACGAGCTGCCGCATCCGCAGCTCCGCTCGGCATTCGGGTTCTGGAACACGAATCCTTGACGCATCAACGTCTCTTCGTATTCCAGGGTAGTACCATTCAAATAAAGCAAACTCTTCGGGTCGACAAAAATCCGCGCGCCAAATTCTTCAAAAATTTTGTCGCGGTCACGCGCCTGCGTATCCAGACGCATCGCATACGATAAGCCGGAGCAGCCGCCGCCCTGAACGCCCACGCGCAAACCGCCCGCGTCAGGCGACACCCCATCTTTCGCGAGCAGCGCGATGATTTTCTTCGCCGCGCGCTCGGTGATGTGCACGACCGGCCCGGTCTTCGCTGGTGCTTCCTGGATTTTGGTTTCCGTCGCCATAACTCTTGCCAAACCTTCTGGAGCGATTATCAATCCTCTCGACAGCATCCTCCGACGGTCACGAAACTCGCCGCCGGGAGGACGCCACTAACGCCGCGCAATACTTCGCTTAGTGCGAAGACTTTTCGTGCGCGGGAACTTCCACTCCGTGCTTTTTCTTCCAATCGCCGATAGCCGCCTTGATGGCGTCTTCCGCGAGCACGGAGCAATGAATCTTTACTGGAGGCAGAGCAAGTTCGCGGACAATGTCCGTGTTCTTGATCGACAGCGCTTCTTCCACTGTCTTGCCCTTTACCCATTCGGTGGCCAAAGATGAACTGGCGATGGCCGATCCGCAACCAAACGTCTTGAACTTGGCTTCTTCAATGACGTTCGTATCCGGATTAATGCGCATCTGCAGCTTCATTACGTCGCCACATTCTGGCGCGCCGACCAGGCCGGTCCCGACGTTGGGATCTTCCTTGGATAAACTGCCAACGTTCCGCGGATTGTTGTAGTGATCGACTACTTTATCGCTGTATGCCATGGACGAATACTCCTTCTCCTAATTTCTCCCTCAGAACCTAACTTTTTGCGGCGACTAACGAACCAAACCCTGCGTTCTTTACGGCTTTTTCCGTCAACGCAATGTTGGTCAAGAACGCCGAACGGCCTGCCGTCAATTCGCGCAAAGCGTCGCGCACATAGTCCGCACCTATTCCCAAGACATTCAAGAACGCCCGCACATCCTGGAGGTAATAAAATGCACGTTCTGCTGCCGGGGCTGGCTCATCGCCATCCTGATACGGTTGATACGTTACGCGGAACGGCGCGGAAGTGCCGGCAATCGACCGGTGAATCCGCAATGTTCCTTCACTTGCTATAGCAGCGCTTCCCATTTTCTTCTTCCCTTCCATTTTCCCTACAATCACGCGGTTTGCCATTTGACCTTTGAGATATCGATCCCCTCTTTGGCCATTTCGTAAAGTGGCGAAAGTTCGCGAAGCTTTGTCACCACCTGCACCATCTTGTCGATCACATAGTCCACTTCTTCCGGGGTGTTGAAACGTCCCAGGCCGAAGCGAATCGACGTATGCGCAAGATCTTCGCCTACGCCTAAGGCTTTGAGTACATAACTCGGTTCGAGGGTTGCCGAGGTGCACGCGGAACCGCTCGATACCGCTATATCATTGATGCCCATCAACAGCGATTCGCCTTCAACATACGCGAAACTCATGTTTAGATTGTTTGGCAGGCGATGCTCCATCGATCCGTTGATGAAAATTTCGTCCAGCTTCGCCTCCAAACCCTGCTGCAAACGATCCCGCAAAGCCAGCATCCTCGCCGATTCCTGTGCCATTTCCTGCTGGCAAACCTCGATTGCCTTACCTAATCCAACGATTCCGGGCACATTCAACGTACCGGAGCGCATGCCGCGTTCGTGACCTCCGCCATCCGCAATCGCTGCAAGCTGCACGCGGGGGTTGCGCCGACGAACATACAACGCTCCGACGCCCTTTGGGCCATAAATCTTGTGCCCGCTAATGGCCAGCAGGTCAATGTTATCCTTCTGCACGTCAACGGGAGTCTTGCCCACCGCCTGAACGCCATCCACCGCAAAAATGATTCCGTGCTCTTTGGCAATCTTGCCGATTTCCGCGATCGGATTGATCACGCCAATTTCGTTGTTGGCATACATAATCGTGATCAAAATCGTGGTCGGCCGAATCGCTTTGCGCACGTCTTCCGGATTTACACGCCCGTCTCTCTGCACCGGCAGGTACGTTACTTCAAAGCCGTCCTTCTCCAGGCGCTTACAGGTATCGAGAACCGCTTTGTGCTCAATTGCCTGCGTGATGATGTGATTCCCTTTTTCGCGGTACATTCCCGCGACGCCCTTGATCATCAGGTTGTCGGATTCCGTCGCGCCGCTGGTGAAGATAATTTCCTTCGCAGTGGCATTAATCAGCGACGCAACCTGTTGCCGCGCATTCTCGACGGCCTCTTCGCCCGCCCAACCAAACGAGTGGTTGCGGCTGGCGGCGTTTCCAAACTTTTCCGTGAAATACGGAAGCATCGCGTCCAACACCCGGGGATCCATCGGTGTGGTCGCGTGATTGTCCATGTAAATTGGCAGCTTCACAGCCATGTCTTATTCTCCTATTCCCGTGGAGACTTCCCTGTCTAGCGCGTTACCGCCAAACGTTCGATCCCCTTCAATTCCACTAGCGCCGGCTCTGAGGTGTCTTCGCTCAACTGCGCGATCGTTACCGTGTTCAGAACCCCCAAAATGCTCTCATTCACACGGCGCAATGGTTCTTTGATGGAGCAGCGGTCCGTCGCGTCACATGCGCCATGACTTGTCACGCACGATGTAATCAACACCGGCCCGTCAATCGCCGTAATCACTTCCAGCGCGCTGATTGTCTCCGGCGGCTTGGCTAATTGATATCCGCCGGTCGACCCGTGCCTTGCACCAACCAATCCTTGCCGCCCCAACTTCTGCAGCACTTTCGCCATCAGCGTGGCCGAAATGCCATACTCCTGGGCAATCTCGCTGGCGCTGCAAGCATTCTGCTGGCGGTTGTTAGCGAGGTGTTTCATCGCGATAAGTCCGTAATCGGCCTTCTTCGAAAGTTTGAACATACGACTTTTCCGGCGCTGGGCGCCCGTCGGAGATATACGACCATTCCGGTCGCACTTAAATATTACTCCGCCCGCCCGTTGCTGTCAAACTTTGGAGTGTCTTAGGGGCTACACCAAGCCGCTAATAAGGCAAGGCTTATAGTAAGACCGGTTTGGTCGTATTTGAACGCTTTTTCGTCCAAACGCGCTAATCTGACGTTGAGCGGTTATAACTTAGATTTAACGGGGACCTGACGCCAACTTGAGCCGATTATAATCCAACATGACGCTGCCGCGGTAGAAGAAAATGGCATGCGATGATGGTGCCTCATGAATCGAAGAATTGTTCTTTTGCGTTCCATTGTCCTGCTACTCGGCCTACTTTTCGTAGTCGGTGTCCCTAACCCTTCATCAGCCCAAGGAAGCCGCGATTCGTCCGTTAAGTCCAAACCTTCTAAATCGGCAGGTTTGAGCTCGAAGGTTTACACGTTGGTTGGTGCGGGCGATATTTCGTGGTGCGGCGACCTATCGGGTGCGAAGGCGACGGCAAAACTCATTCAGCAGATTCCAGGTGCCGTCTTTGCTGCGGGCGATCTAGCCTACGAAACTGGATCCGATGCTGAATTTCGCAACTGCTACGACCGGACCTGGGGAAAGTTCAAGAGCCGCACCTACCCGACTCCCGGTAATCATGAGTACAACGGCTCCGAGGCCACCGGCTATTTCCGCTATTGGGGAAAGCAGGCAGGCGAGCCGGCAAAGGGATACTACAGTTACGATTTGGGCTCCTGGCACATCGTTGTGCTGAACACGAATTGCGGTTCCAAAGCATTGGGCGGATGCAGCACCGGGTCTCCGCAGGAAACTTGGTTACGTCAGGAATTAGCCGAACATCCGAACGCTTGCATCCTGGCGTACGGTCACCACGCGCTTTTTAGTAGCGGCGTCAGCGCCAAGCACGCCATTCACCCCGAACTTCGTCCGCTCTGGCGCGACCTATATAACGCACACGCCGACGTGGTTCTGGCCGGCCACGAACATTCTTACGAGCGCTTCGCTGCTCAAGACCCCGACGGACACGCTGATTCCGATCGAGGCATTCGCGAGATAGTAGTTGGCACCGGGGGAAAAGATCACACGCCCTTGGGGTTCGCGCGGGGAAATAGCGAAGTCCGCAACGACACTAGCTTTGGCGTTCTCAAACTCACGCTTGCCCCAGGAAAATACACCTGGCAGTTCATTCCCGTTCCGCAACGCATCGGAAAAGCGTTCCGCGATTCCGGTTCCGGAACCTGTCACAACGAGACTGCCGCGGCGGAGTAGTGCTCCCTGATGTCTTGCATCTCGGGAGAAACGCTAACGCTGATTATCGAGCGCAGGTTCCGCCAGTGCTGGCAGCCTCAATCAGCTTCTGGAATGCATCCCGAACCGGCAACGTCAGTTGCGCCTGGTGGGCCTGCGTTTCCGCGGCATTTAGCGCATCGATCTGTTGTTTCTTCTGGTCGTCTGTCAGCGCCGGACCATTGGCAATATGGTCGAGCGCACTCAGCGCGATTCCCGCCGCCTGCGACAACGCCGCCGAAGCTGGCATCGCTTCCTTCACCAGTCCCGACCGCTGCGCCAGGTCCTGCAATTTCGCGTCGTTGCCCGACCATGTAGTGAGCGTTCGGCGCAGGTCATCTGCCTTCGCGGCGTCTTTGCAGGAAGACGCCAGATACGCGTATGCCTTCTCGGAGAAATTTCGTGACACTTGGCTCTCCGGTGTTACCGCATCCACCACGCGGTTAAGCGCCGTTTTGCTCGTTGGCTCAACTTTGGCCAGATGCTCCCGGTTGTAGTCCTTCACAGGCTCGACCGCCTCGACAAGTGTCCTCATTGCCGCAAGTTCGTCCGTCGACGCCGGTCCTGCCATCCTCTCTATCATTTTGCGCTGGTAGCTGCGGTGCGTCAGGCCCAGCCATTCCAACCGCTGGGCTTCGGTGTTCATACGGAGGTACATCGAACTTACGTCCGCCGTGTCCTGCGGAGACCAGAATCGCTCGGCAATCGCGGCGCTGCGTGGCCAGATGCGCGAATCGATATTCTCGGGATTCACGAACTCAGACCACATGCACGCCTCGCCGCCAAGAATCAGTTTTTGCTGCTCCGGCGTCAAATTCGCCGCTGTCCCGCCCATGGGATCAACCGCATAGTGCCGCGCCGCGCTCCAGCCCAGATCGACGTAATATCCATTCGAAAGAATTCCTCGATATCCCTGTTTCGCCGCCGCAGCAAGCGAATCCGCGCCGCGCCACGACTGAATCACAATGTTCTTGGGCACGCCCGGTATCAAAATCTCGTCCCATCCCACCGGCGTCTTTCCATGCTTCACAACGAGTTCTTGTACGCGCTGGCTGAAATGTGCCTGCAGCCCCTCGTTGTTTTTTATATCGTGCGATTTCATGTACGCCTGGATCTTGGGATTGGCGTCCCACTCTTTTCCGTTCACTTCGTCGCCGCCAATGTGAAAAAACTGGTCCGGGAAGAGTTTCGCCATTTCTCCAATCAGCTCGTTTAAGAATTTGTACGTCTTGTCGTTGGTTGGATCCATCGCCGGATCGAAAATGCCCCATCTCCGCTCAATCTGATAAGGGCCAGTGCCGCTGGCCAGTTCCGGATGTCCAACAAACCATGCAGTGCTGTGCCCCGGCATGTCGAATTCCGGCACGACACGTATGCCGCGATCCCGCGCATATCCGATCACGTCCTTAATCTCATCCTGCGTGTAAAACATTCCGTCGGAACCCTGTTCGTACAGTTTGGGAAATTTATGGCTTTCCACACGGAAGCCCTGGTTCTCCGAAAGATGCCAGTGGAACACGTTCATTTTCACGGCTTCCATGCCATCGAGGTTGCGCTTCAACACTTCCACCGGCGCGAAGTGCCGCGCGACGTCGATCATCAAGCCGCGCCATGGAAAACGCGGCTGATCATCAATATGAATTGCTGGCGCCGCAAAACCATCGGCGCCAATGGCCACTAACTGCAAAAACGTTTGCATACCGTGCATCGCGCCAAGGGGATTGCTTGCATGGAGCTTGGCCCCGGAGCTGCTCACGTCCAACGTGTAAGACTCATCTTCGCCAACTTCTTGCACCGGCTTGCTCTCGTGGTCTGTGCTTACTGCCAGCGTCGCCTGGCCCTGGCCGCCTGTTGCAGCCACTGAGAACACAATTCCCGTTTGCCTGTGGAGCTGCACCATAAATCGCTGGCCAGCCCGTTCCAGACGCGGCTCGCGATGGCCTTCGAACGAAAGACTAAAACCCTCGTCCACCTTCAGGCTGCCACTTCCCATCTGAACTTTCGCGGGAAGAGGCATTACGTTGAGCGTTGTTGACTGCTGCGCGTGAGTGGACATCGTTGCGAACCCAGTGATCAAGAGAACTAGAAAGACCAGCCGCCATCCTATCGAACTATTCTTCATCATTAGCTCCCGGCATTACTCCCGACTCACAATGAGATTCGCACGCAGTACGAAACCCAAAAGAGTGGCATACTTTTTTCCAAGTTCAAAACACATTCCCACACTTAGCGAACTGCGATCCGCGGCTAATCCATCTTCGCCCTTTTTTTGGCAATGGGTTAGAATGTGCCGCGTGCATTCCTAGCCTATGAAAACGTCCATTGCTATTTATCCAGGTTCTTTTGACCCGGTAACAAACGGTCACCTGGACCTTATCGAGCGCGGCGAGAAAATGTTCGACAAGCTCATCGTCGCCGTTTTGAAAAATGTCGACAAGGAGCCCCTTTTTTCCGTTCCCGAGCGCGTTGACATGTTACGCGAGGTAACCAAGCAATGGGACGCCGTCGAAGTCGACGTATTTCAAGGCCTACTGGTAGATTACGCCCGCAGACGCGGCGCCGCTGTGATCTTGCGCGGCATACGTGCCGTTTCCGACTACGAATACGAGTTGCAAATGGCTCTCATGAATCGCAAGCTCGAGCCTCGCCTGGAGACCGTTTTCATGTTGCCGGGCGAACCCTACAGTTATCTAAGCGCCAAGCTCGTTCGAGAGATCGCCCATCTCGGTGGCCCACTCGCCGGCCTCGTGCCACCTGCAGTGGAACAGCGACTGCGAGCCAAGGTTTCCTGAGGCCGTGGAGCGTTGATTTTTCGATCGACATACCGACTCCCCCGGATTCCCGATTGAATTTCTGGTGATTTTCCTGAAAACTGGAATGCTGTAGTCCACGCATCGCTCCAATCCAAGGAGAGCACGTGCAACTCACGAATCGTATCAACCGCATTAAGGTATCGCAGACAGCCATGGTTATCAGCGCCGCCGAGCAATTGAAGGCAAAAGGCGTAGACATCGCCGACTTTGGTCCGGGCGAGCCGGATTTCCCGACTCCCGACCACATTAAGAAAGCCGCCATCCGAGCGATCGAGGAAAATCGCACTAAATACACTGCCACTGGCGGCATTATGGCGCTGCGCGAAGCCATTCCCGCGTGGCACAGCCGGGAACTCGGCTCAAGCTATACGGCAAAAGAGTGCGCAGTCACCGTCGGCGGGAAGCACGCCATCTTCAACGCGATTTGCGTTCTCATTCAGGCTGGCGACGAGGTGATTCTGCCCGCTCCCTATTGGGTCAGTTTCCCTGACATCATCAAGTATGCGGGAGGCACGCCGGTAATTGTGGAAACGCGAGCCGAGAACGGTTTCAGTGTTACGGCAGCCGACATCGAGAAAGCCATCACGCCAAAAACAAAACTGCTTATTCTAAATTCTCCAAGCAATCCCACCGGCGGGGTCGTCGACGGTGAAGAGTACCAGCGAATTCTCGCGGTTTGCAAAAAGCACAACGTGTGGCTGATGGCCGATGAGTGCTATTCGCATTTTGTTTACGAACCGCACAAACCCTATTCCATTGCCAGCGCCAAGGATTCGAAAGAAAACGTGATCGTGATCGGCTCCGTCTCCAAAACGTTTGCGATGACCGGATGGCGTATCGGCTATGCCTTGGCGCCCGAAACACTCATTCAAGCCATTATCAAGATACAAAGCCAGTCCACTTCAAATCCGAGTTCCATCGCACAATATGCCGCACTCGAAGCCATGCGCGGCACGATGGATACGGTGCCTCCAATGCTGGCGGAATACACCAAACGCCGGAAGCGCATCGTGGAAGGCCTGCGCGCGATTCCCGGCATCACCTGTGAGTGGCCCGGCGGCGCCTTTTACGCGTTTCCGAATATTTCCTCGCATTTAGGCGAAGGCAAAAACGCGCTGGCGCGCACCTGTACCGACCTTTCGAAACTCCTGCTGGAAAAGGCCCACGTCGCGCTGGTTCCCGGGGAAGCCTTCGGCGCTCCCGGCTACTTGCGTTTATCGTACGCAACCTCGCTTGAACGCATCGATGAAGGTCTTCGTCGCCTGGAAAGATTCTTTACGCGCGTGGAAGCTGCTTCGTAAATCGTGGACGCTCCAACACCATTCCGCATAGAACCGATATTTACTCCGCGGATCTGGGGCGCCCGTTCGCTCGCACCGATTTATCCGCAAAAGTCGCATCTCGCAGAGCCCATTGGCGAAGCGTGGCTAACCGGTCTGGAATGTAAAATTGCCAATGGGCCGTACCGAGGCGAGTCGTTAGGCGAGAGCTGGCGCTTGATGCCTGCCGAATGGCGCGGTTTTAGCTTAACGGCCTATCGTGACTTTCCGGTGCTCACTAAGTTTATTTTCCCCAACGATAAACTGTCGATTCAGGTCCATCCCGACGACGTCTTCGCGTCGAAATACGAAGAGGCTGCGGGTGGCCGCGGCAAAACGGAGATGTGGCATATCGTTTCGGCCCAGCCCGGTGCCGAACTGCTTGTCGGCCTCAAGCCGGGAACGACGAAGCCGCAATTTGTCGAAGCGGTGCAGCAAGGTACCGTCGAAGATTTGTTCATCCGGCATCCTGTTCGAACCGGTGACACATTTTTTGTTCCGGCGGGCACTCAACACGCAATTTTTCCGGGCGTCATCGTCTGCGAGGTCCAGGAATATTCCGACTTGACCTATCGCGTGTACGACTACGGGCGGCTCGACTCCTCCGGAAAACCTCGCGAGTTGCATATCGAGAAGGCGCTGCAAGTCACCAATTTTTCGGGAACGCAAGGCGGAAAAGTGATGCCTCTCGCTTTGCATTCGCCCGACGCCAACAAACATCTGCTCGCTGCATGCGATTTCTTTTCCACGGAACTTTGGGAGTGCCACAAAACCACTCCCATCGAGAGCGATCCGGCGCACTTTCAGCTCTTGGTAATTCTGCAAGGCAACGGCAAATTGCACGACTCTGACTTTTCTTTCGACTACCAGGTTGGTGAATCGTGGTTCCTGCCAGCATCTCTTCCGCCCATGCTGCTGCAACCCGCGAATTCCACTTCGCTGCTACGAATCATCATTCCCGACCGCGCGGAACTGCATCAACAACTCCGCAAGTTAGGATTTGACGAAGCCGTTCTATCTCGCGTACTGATGGGCTGAAACTTAATGGCTAAAGACAAACTGAGCGTTCATGCAGTAATTCTTGCGGGAGGTCGCGGTACGCGCTTTTGGCCGCGCAGCCGCGCCCGCACTCCGAAACAGCTTCTGAACATCTTCGGCAAATCCACAATGATCGAAGAGACTGTCGCGCGTCTCCGGCCGGTGATTTCGCCCGATCATATCTGGGCCGTGACGAATGCGGAGCAGGCCGATGAATTGAAAAAGCAGGTACCTTCCGCAGCTCGCAGGCGCGTACTTGTTGAGCCTTTTGGCAGAAACACCGCCGCCGCTATCGCGCTCGCCGCATTTCATATTCAGCACACTGCGCATGGCGACGCGCTCATGGCGGTGCTTCCTGCGGATCATTACATCCCGCAAGCAGATCGCTACCGCAAAATCTTTCGCTCTGCCCTGGAAGTCGCCAAGACGCCGGGCCGAATCGTAGTTTTGGGAATTCCTCCCACTCATCCCGAAACTGGCTTTGGCTACATAGAACGAATCGCCGACCCCATCATGGCCAATGGCTTCCCGGTCTTTCCCGTGCATCGCTTCACCGAAAAGCCGGAGCTAGACTTGGCCAGGGAGTACGTCCGTTCTGGTGACTATCACTGGAACGCCGGAATGTTCTTTTGGCGCGTTTCCACTTTTCTCGATGCGCTGCAGAGTTTCCTGCCGAAGACCTTTGCGGCCCTGCAGGAACTGGCGCAACACATCAACAAATCCAGCTATGCCAGTAAACTCAAGAAGATCTATCCCAAGCTGGAAAACATTTCAGTCGACTACGCCATTCTCGAGCGCAGCACGGCGCTCCTAGGCCCATCTCGCGTCTTCGTTATTCCCGCCGAGATTGGCTGGAGCGACATCGGATCATGGGACGCGGTCTACGAACTCATGGCCAAACAGAAAGGCGACAATATCTTTGTCGGAGATGGCGAAGCGCTCGATAGTTCCGGCAACTTTTTTTGGACGCCCAACAAATGCGTTGCCGCCATCGGTGTGCATGATTTGATCGTCGTAGAAACTCCCGATGCTATTCTGATTTGCCCGCGGAATCGCGCCCAGGACGTCGGGAAAATCGTCAAATCCCTGGAGCAAAAGAAACGTAAAGCCCTGCTATAAATCTAAAATTGTCCGCGGCGATTTTTGTTTTCGCGCCTTTGGGTCATTGCAGGCTTCGCGTATACTCAGCAAGAAATGGATCAAATTAAATTTGGTACAGATGGTTGGCGCGGCGTTATCGCCGAAGATTTCACCTTCGCAAACGCCCGCATTGTGGCTCACGCAATTGCTCGCTACGTAGTTCGTGGCGAAGACGCGCGCAAAGGTGTCTTGGTGGGCTACGACCACCGTTACGGCGCAGATCGAATCGCCGCTACCGTCGCCGACGTAATCAGCGCGACAGGCACACCGGTCTGGCTCACGGATAAGCCCTGCCCCACTCCCGCTATTTCGCTGCTTGTGCGTCAGCGCCAGGCTGCCGGCGGCCTGATGATTACTGCCAGCCATAATCCCTATTCCTGGAACGGAATCAAGTACAAGGCCAGCTACGGCAGCAGCGCTCTGCCATCCATCGTTGCGCAGATTGAAACTGAACTGGCGGCCGTCCTCGCGACTGGCGTTCCTGCTCTTCCGCCGCGTAAGGACATGATTCACTCGCTCGATCCACGCCAGCCCTATCTCGATACAGTCGAAAAACTGATCGACTGGAAGCGCCTGCGCGATTCAAAGTTTCGCTTCGTCTCTGATCCCATGCATGGCTCGGCTGCCGGCTTGCTGCGCGAACTCTTCAGGCGCAATGGTGTCGTATGCGACGAAATTCGTGGCACCCGCGATCCGCGCTTCGGCGGCGTTCATCCCGAACCCATTGAGCCGCACATCGATGCGTTGCGCCAGGCGGTACTTGCCGGAAAATATGACGCTGGTCTAGCGGCAGATGGAGACGGCGATCGCATTGGCGCCATCGACCGCGACGGCACCTTCGTCAATCCTCATCAAATCTTCGCCCTCATGACCTGGCACCTGATTGGCACGCGTAATTTACCCGGCGACATCGCCAAAACTTTTTCGGTTACCAAATTAATCGATAAGCTCGCGGCCAAGTTCAATCGCAAGCTTCACGAAGTTCCCATCGGCTTCAAATACATCTGCGAGTTGATGCTGGAGCAGAATATCCTGATCGGTGGCGAAGAAAGCGGCGGCATCGGCACCAGCCTCTATCTTCCCGAGCGCGATGCGACGGTTTCGGCGCTCTTTCTTGCGGAGCTTATGGCCTGGCACGGCAAATCCTTGGGCGAACTTCTTCACACCTTACACGCGGAATTCGGTGAACATCATTACGGCCGCGTCGATCTCGACGTAAAACCCGCGCAAAAGCAAAAGGCCATCCATCATTTTTCCGACGATAGCTTGAAAAAGATCGATAAATTCTCGGTAGTGCGCCGCGAAAACATGGACGGCATCAAGGTCTACCTCGGCGAAATTGGCTGGGTGATGGTTCGCGCCTCGGGCACCGAAAATCTGCTGCGCATCTACTCCGAAACGAACAGCCCGAATTCCACGAAACAGGTTTTGCAAGCTACCGTCTCCACAATTCAGCAACTTTAGAGGATGTCGTTATGCACACTGTGAACCTCGCGGAAAAGTTTTCGAAATTCCAGGATTATTGCAACCCGCGCATCATCGGCGAAGTGAACGATTGTCACGTGAAAGCCGTCAAGCTTAAGGGCGAGTTTGTGTGGCATCATCATGACCAGGAAGACGAACTCTTTCTCGTCGTCAAAGGCACTCTGCGCATGCGTTTTCGCGACCACGAGTCGCTGGTTCGCGAAGGCGAATTCATTGTCGTGCCTCGAGGTGTGGAACATCTTCCTGTCGCCGACGAGGAAGTCTCGATTCTTCTCATCGAGCCGAAATCGACTCTAAACACCGGCAACGTCATCAACGAAAGGACTGTCAGCCAACTCGAACACTTGTAGTTCGAGAATAGTCTGGTCGGCAGGCGCGTCACCTACTCAAATGGAACATCGCTTCTACACGCTCGACGTTTTTACCACTACGCGATTCCAGGGGAATCCCCTTGCCGTGATCACCGATGGCGACGGCATTTCCGATGCTCAGATGCTCGCGATCGCGCGCGAGATGAACCTTTCCGAAACAGTCTTCGTTCAGAAGCCCACGGAGGATCGCGCCTTGGCGCGTCTGCGGATTTTCACCACCAAGGAAGAACTGAAGCTTGCGGGACATCCCGTCATCGGCACATGGTTTCTGCTTTCCGAGCTTGGCGTGGTTCCCGCCCAAGAGGGTGGCGTTCATGTGATGCAGCAAACCGGTGCAGGCATTCTGCCGGTTGAAATTCGCTTCAAAGATGGACGGCCGCAGCGCGTCACCATGACGCAAATGGAAGCGTCCTTCAAGCCGTCCAAAATCGATAAAAAGAAGCTCGCCGCTGCCTTAGGACTCGCCGCCAAGGATCTGGATCCTAAACTCGAACCGGAATTTGTCTCCACCGGCATTTTTAATCTGATGGTGCCGATTCGCAATCGTGCGGCCCTCGGCAAAATTCAGATGAACATGGTCGAAATGGCGCGCTTACTAGGCAATCAAGCCGCGCTGGCATATTGCTTCACGATGGGCAGCAATCATTCCGCTTTCACGCGAGGCATGATGCCGTGGGAGCTTTATGAAGATGCCGCGACAGGCTCCGCGGCGGGCTCGCTTGGCGCTTATTTGGTCAAGCATGGTCGGCTCGCCTCCGGCCAAACGCTAAATATTGCGCAAGGCGTGGAGATGGGCAGGCCCAGTCAAATCGAAGTGGAGGTCTCTCAAACGGGGAAAAAGTTGACGCCTCGCGTAAGCGGCGCCGCTGTGAAGGTGTTCGAAGGCACCATCAATACCTAGCCACGCCGACGAGAACTAAGCTTCGGTAGTTTTCGACTCGACATCAGGCAGCGTCTTACGGAATGTATCGAGAATTCCGTTCACGAAGCCACCAGATTCTTCCGAAGAGAATTTCTTTGCCAACTCCACCGCCTCATTGATAACAACCTTCGCGGGCGTATCCGTCGCGCGCATCTCGTGAATGGCCAGCCGCAAAATTGCTCGATCAATGGCTGCGAGCCTGTCCAGTCGCCAGTTAGCCGCGTACTTCGCGATCAACTCATCCAGCGCCGTCGAGTCGTGCGCCGCTCCCTCGAATAATTGATTGGCGAACGCACGTGTCTGCCCCGCCGCCTTCGCGCCCTTCCAGAAATTCGCCTCCAGCCGCGTCGTATCCTGACTGCTCATGTCCCATTGAAACAACATCTGCATCGCAAATTCCCGCGACTTTGATCGAAGTGACGACACGCTATTTTCCCCGTCCCTTCGATGAAGCTTGCGCTCTCACCGGACCGCGCAACTTGCGCGAAAGCTGGGCCATCTCCACCGCGCCTAGTCCTGCCTCGTAACCTTTGTTTCCACCTTTCAGCCCGGCGCGATCAATTGCCTGCTCCATCGTATCGCAAGTCAACACGCAAAACATGATCGGGATTCCGCTGTCCATCTGCGCCAGTTGTAGTCCGCGCGACGTTTCCGAGCACACGTAATCATAGTGTGCGGTCTCGCCACGCAACACGCACCCAATCGCGATGAGCGCGTCGTACTCCCGCGTGTTAGCCAATTTCTTCGCCATCAAGGGCAGCTCAAACGAGCCGGGCACGTGAATCACATCAACATCCCCATCGCTCGCTCCCGCCTGCTGCAGCGCTTCCAAAGCCGCCGACAAAAGCCGTTCGGTGATGAAGCTGTTGAATCGGCTCACAACGATGCCGAAGCGCAGTCCAGACCCGCTCAGGCTCCCCACAATCTTTTTTGGTTGCAACTTTACACTCATCGCGATCTCATTGCCCCTTGAACTGCGCCGCGCGCTTTTCCAGGAACGCTTTCGTTCCTTCGCGCATGTCTTCCGTCGCGCAACACAACCCAAACAAGGTCGCTTCCAGGAATAATCCCTCTTCCTGCGGCATTTCCACGCCTCGCTCTATCGCTTCCATGCAGTACTTCACTGCCAGCGGCGCCTTCTCGATAATTTTCTTGGCCATCGCTTCCGCGGCACCCAGTAATTCCGTGGCTTCGTAAACATGATTCACCAATCCGATACGCTGCGCCTCGTCCGCCGTAATCATCTCGCCAGTTAAGCACAATTCATGGGCCATACCTTTGCCACAAAGACGCGCCAGTCTTTGTGAACCCCCGTAGCCCGGGATAATGCCAAGCTTCACTTCAGGCTGCCCCAGTTTGGCGTTCTTGCTGGCGATTCGAATCGAACAGCTCAGCGCCAGTTCGCATCCTCCGCCCAACGCGAATCCATTAATCGCGCAAATCGACGGCTTGCCGATCGTTTCCAGCAAATGAAATACGCTCTGCCCGTAAAGCGAAAATTCTTTGCCATTCACCGGAGTCTGCTGCGCCAACTCATTGATATCCGCGCCGGCCACGAAGGCTTTTTCGCCAGCGCCCGTCAATATCAGCACACGCACTTCGGCGTCGTCTCGCACTTCCACCAGCGCGCGATGCAACTCCTCGACCGTCCGCCGATTCAACGCGTTCAACACCTTCGGCCGGTTGAACGTAATCGTTGCGGTTCCATTCTTTTTTTCGTACAGCAGATTTTCGTAAGCCATCTTCTGTCCTTATCGCTGCATCGGCTTGGGATTCGCCGGGTCGGAATAATCGTAGAAGCCGCGGCCTGTCTTCTTCCCATGCCATCCAGCCAGCACCATGCGCTTCAGCAGCGGTGGCGCGGCAAATCGCTTTTCCTTAAATTCGTCAAACATAATCTGCGAAATGTAATACGTTGTATCCAGGCCAACAAAATCCAGCAGCGTGAACGGCCCCATCGGATATCCGCATCCCAGCTTCATCGAGTTATCGATGTCTACCACGGATCCGACGCCTTCTTCCAGCGCACGTATTGCGTCCAATAAATACGGCACCAGTAGCCGGTTCACGATAAACCCGCCGCTGTCGCTCGAGCGCACCGGCGTTTTCCCCAGCTTCGCGCCAAACGCTACCATCTCTTCATACACAGCCGGATCCGTGGCAATCGTTTTCACCACTTCCACCAGCTTCATCACCGGCACAGGGTTGAAAAAGTGCAGGCCCACAAATCGCTGTGGCCTATTGGTCGCCGCGGCAATTTCCGTGATCGTCAAAGAGGAAGTATTACTCGCAAAAATCGTGTGCGCCGGACACAAGCCATCAAGCGCCGCGAAGAGTTCCCGTTTCACCGGCAATTGCTCGATAATCGCTTCGATAACGACGTCGCAGTCCTTCAAGTCCTCGAGAGACGTAGTGCCCTTCAGTCGCCGCCGGATCTCGGCCTTCGCTGCATCCGTCAACGAGCCCTTTTCCACTTGCCGGGCCAGATTTTTGTCGATGCCCTTCAGCCCCTTTTCCACCAACTCGCCGCTAACTTCGCGCACTACCGTCGGAAAGCCTGCCTGCGCGCTCACCTGCGCGATTCCAGACCCCATCAAGCCACACCCTACGACGCCAACTTTTTGGATCGCCATGCTCTTTCCTCGCATCTGCAGTTACGATCACACCGGCAGGATCAAATCTACCCGTCAAATTGTACCAAAGCTTGCAGGCCCACACGCTCTCGCTTAGTTTTTCAAGGCTTCGACTATGATCGCAATTCCCTGCCCGCCGCCGATGCACGCGGTTGCCAGCCCATAACGCAGGTTGCTGCGGCGCAGTTCATTCAACACGGTAATCACCAGCCGCGTTCCCGTCGCTCCCAACGGATGCCCCAATGCGATGGCTCCGCCGTTCACGTTGGTTTTGTCGCGATTCAGCCCGAGTTCCTTTTCTACCGCCAGGTATTGCGCCGCAAACGCCTCATTCACCTCTATGCGGTCTATCTGCTCCAGCGCCAATCCAGCCAATTGCAGCGCTTTTTTCGTGGAAGGCACTGGTCCAATTCCCATGATGCTTGGATCGACCCCAGCGACCGCCCACGACACGATTCTTCCGATCGGCTTCAGCCCACGATCCTTGGCCGTTTTTTCCTTCGTCAGAATTACCGCGCCTGCTCCATCCACAATTCCGCTCGCATTGCCCGCGGTGACGATGCCATCTTTCTTGAACGATGGCGGCAACTTTTCCAGCGTCTCGATCGTTGTCTCAGGACGTCGATGATCATCTTCACTGACCATCACGGTTTTCTTGCCCTGCTTCACTTCCACTGGCGCAATCTCTTCCGTAAATTTCCCCGCGCGATACGATGCTTCAGCCGCTTGCTGGCTACGCAATGCGTACGCATCGGCGTCTTTTCGCGTAATTCCAGCTTGCTCCGCAAGTTTCTCCGCCGTCAGCGCCATCGGCAATCCGCAATAGCTATCGGTCAGCCCATCAAAAAGAAAATCCTCCAACTTGCCACCGCCGAGCTTCAGTCCTGTGCGCGCCCCGCGAATCACAAACGGCGCTTGCGTCATGTTTTCCATGCCGCCAGCCAGCACGATCTCCGCCTCGCCCAGCAACAGTCGGTGCGCGCCCTGTACGATCGCCTCAATGCCCGACCCGCAAAGTCGATTGACCGTCACCGCCGGCGCTTCGTTCTTCAGCCCAGCCTTCAGGCCAACATGCCGTGCTCCGTAAATCGCGTCGGCACTCGTCTGCAATACATTTCCGAACACAACTTGATCGATATCTTCTGCCGGAATTCCCGACCGCGAGATGGCTGCCTTCGATGCATGCGCTCCCAGATCTATGGCCGAAACCTCTGAAAACACGCCGGTGTAGCGCGCCATGGGCGTGCGCGCGCCTGCAACTACCACAATGTCCGTTGGGAACATGATTTCCTCACTTGTATGAATCGCGAGTATTGGATGCGAATGGTTGCGATACTGGCGCGTCTGACGTTTTCTAGTTCATTTTCCGTTGGAAGCTATGGTTCCCTGTCAGTGGCCCACCGCTTCTTCCACCACCACTGTATCACCGCCGCGCTTGCGTGCTTCCTCTACGCTAAACTCCGCGCGATTGATCAGGTCGGTAACGATATCTTCGCTCTCGTAATCAGGTTTTGCGCTCGCTTCCACAATGCCGGCACTCAACGTGATCTGCGTCGAATCCCACGGCGGCCTTACACCCGCCGCCGCCCGCCGCAACTTTTCCACCAGGTTTTGCGCTCCAGAGATCGTCGTGTCGGGCAGAATGAACGCCAGCGCCCACGAAGTATATTTCACTGCCATATCGTTCTGCCGGACCATCGGCTGCAATGAGCGTGCCAATTGCTCCAGAAAACGCTCG
>DASXLU010000208.1:0-5904 GCA_036496065.1 Candidatus Acidiferrum sp. | reverse complement strand
TCGGTTTTATTTTTCTCACATGTTTTGCGATTACGCCGGCGCATACGTCGGCTGCGGATGAACATGCGGCCGCTCCTGTCGTTTTGCACCTAAAGATCGATGGGGAAGTTGAACCGGTGCTGGCCGCTTATATTGACGATGGCTTGGCGGAAGCGGTGCAACGTAAGGCGTCCCTCGTGCTGATCACCATGGATACGCCCGGCGGCCTGAGCGATTCGATGACCGACATTATTCACCACATCCTCGATTCGCCCGTGCCGGTGGCAGTGTACGTGTCGCCCTCGGGCTCTCGTGGCGCGTCAGCGGGATTTTTCATCTTGCTCTCTGCAGACATCGCGGCGATGGCGCCCGGCACTCGCACCGGTGCGTCGACGCCCCTCGTAATGCCGGGCGGCTTCTCCATGCCGATCGATGATGTGCTGCGGAAAAAGATTAACAACGATGCCACCGCATTTTTGCGCAGCTTTACCGAAAAGCGCGGGCGCAATCCTAAACTAGCGGAAACAGCCGTAACCGATGCGCGCGCCTTTTCCGAGCACGAGGCGCTGGATGGACATTTGATCGACTTGGTTGCCACCAATACCAGCGAGCTTCTGGAGAAAATCGACGGTCGCGAGATTACCCGCTTCGATGGAAAAACCGTAAAGCTCGCGTTGCAAGGCTACCGCATCGAAGAGTTCGAGCTTACAGCACGCCAGAAATTCTTAGCGCGCATCGTTGAACCAGACGTCTTCTTCATCCTGTTGCTGGTTGGCGTGCTTGGCCTGTACACCGAATTCACCCATCCTGGCGCGGTGGCGCCCGGCGTAATTGGCGGCATTTGTGCGGTTTTGGCCCTGTACGCGATGCACTTGCTCCCCGTGAATTTTGCCGGTCTGGTGCTGATCGGCTTTGCTGTATTCCTGTTTGTGCTGGAGGCGAAACTGACCAGTCACGGAGTTCTGTTGCTGGGTGGAATCGTATCCATGCTGCTGGGCGCCATGTTCTTGATCCGCTCGCCGCTCACTCCCGGTGGAGTCAGCGTAGGCGTCGCGTTAAGCGTGACGCTGCCATTCGCATTTATCGCCGTATTTTTGATGCGACTGGTGCTGAAGTCTCGCCACTGGAAGAGCGTCACCGGCAAGGAAGAACTAATCGGCGCGGAAGGCGTGGTCACGAGCGACGTTCCCGCCGGTGGCGTGGGAATGATTCGCGTACACGGGGAACTGTGGCGCGCGATTGCCGCCAAACCCGTCCCCGAAGGTACGCCCGTACGCATTGTCCGTGTGGAAGGTTTAAAGTTGATTGTGGAACCGGTGCACACGCCGGTCGCTGCAACCACTTAGTGTTTGGAGCTGTCTGCGGAGGCAACTATGTTTGATGTTTTTGGCTTGGGCACGCTCATCATCGCCGCGGTTTTCTTGATCTGGATTTGGAACTCGCTCTACATCATCAAAGAGTGGGAACGCGGCGTAGTCCTGCGCCTCGGTCGCTTGATGCCCACGGCGAAGTCGGCCGGCGTAAATTTTGTGGTGTGGCCCATCGAAACGCTATATCGGATCCCGTTGCGGATCGAGACGCTGGATGTGCCCCCGCAAGATATCATCACCCGCGATAACGTTTCGGTGAAGGTCAACGCCGTCTGCTATTTCCGCGTTGTTGACGCCAATCTGGCGCTTTCCCAGGTGCAGAACTATCAGTATGCTACTTCGCAGTTGGCACAGACGACCCTGCGCAGCGTCGTGGGCCAGTTCGATCTCGACGAGATTCTTTCGCAGCGCGATCGAGTCAACGCCAAGCTGCAGATCATTCTCGACACCGATACCGAGCCTTGGGGCGTTAAGGTCTCAAAGGTTGAAGTGAAGCAGGTGGATATCCCCGAACAGATGCAGCGCGCCATCGCCCGTCAGGCCGAAGCGGAACGCGAACGCCGCGCCAAGATTATTCATGCGGCTGGCGAGTTCGAGGCCTCGGAGAAACTGGCGGAAGCTGCCAAGGTCCTGGAGACGCAGCCCTCCGCCATTCAGTTGCGCTACCTGCAGACTTTGACGGAAATAGGTGTCGAGAAGAACACAACGATTGTGTTTCCGCTGCCTATCGATATTATAAATAGGTGGATTCAGACGATCGGGGGGTCGTCTAAGTAAACTATGGCCAGGGGAAGACGAAGCGCGGGCGACCGTGTGCTCGAAGGGAAACACGTCATCGGCTTGTTTTTGCTGATGCTGGTGTTTTCCGGCGTGTTTTTTACGTTGGGCTATGTGATGGGCCGCAATCAGTACGACGGTCAGGTGCGCGCGGCCACCGATGGCATGAAGATGCCGGCGGATACGACGGTTAGCCCGAAAAAGGTGCCCGTGGCCAAGAACGCCGAGATTGCGACTCCTGAATCGGATGTCGATCCCGCCACCACGTCGAACAACTCCGATTGGGACTTCTATAAGAGCAACAAGCCGGCGAAAAGCGAACCGAGGCTGGACTCGCCGTCGACTTCTGCCAACGACGCATCTGCAAACAAAGCGCTGAACGCCAGAACGCGCGTCGACTCCTCAACTCCTGTTGCGCCGCCAAACGCGCCGCCAAGAAGCGACCGCACGGCGAACGTGCCGCTTATCCCCAGCAGCGCTCTTGTGATTCAGGTTGCGGCGCTCAAGCGGCAAGATGATGCGCTGGCGATTGCCAGCAGCTTGCAGCGTAAACATTATTTGGCGTACGTGCAGACTCCGCAAAAAGACAAGTTTTATCGCGTGCAGGTTGGCCCGTTCAAGGATCAGAAACTTGCCGACGCCGCGAAAAAGGGCCTGGAGAGCGAAGGTTTCAAGGCGTTTTACATAAAACATTGATGTCTTCGCTAGCCTGGCAATCCTACTTTCTTCCCCATCGTTCCTCAGATACGCCTGCCATCGTGCGCCTGATAGTCGCGGCGTTGAGCGGCGCGATTCTTTCCCTTTCCTACCGCGGCTCCTTTCCTGGCATCTATTCTTGGTTTTGTCTGGCGATGCTGCTGGCGAGTATTATTCGGGCGCGCCCCGCGATAGCGTTTGCGTGCGGATTTCTGCACGGGTTGCTGTTTGTGGTTACGGCTGTGTCGTGGATTGCCGAAACGCTCTCGGTGCACGGGGGCATGTCGATGGCTGCCGGCTGGGGCGTGCTGCTGTTAATCGCCATGGTGTGGGCCAGTGCCATCGGCTTATTTGCGCTCGCTGTGTGGAGGATCGCGCAGCAAAGCATTTCGCTCGCATTGGTGGCATCTCCCTTCTTGTGGATCGTCACCGAGGTATTCCGTGCCTACTTGCCGGAGATCAGTTTTCCGTGGGCGCTGCTAGGCTATCCTGCCGCGGAAAATCCAGCCATCGTGCAATTGACAACGATTACGGGCATCTACGGAGTCTCGTTCCTTGTAGTGGCGGTTAATGCCTTGTTGCTTTGGGCGGACCTCGCTCCGCGCGAACTTAAAGCTCGCCGCTGGGGCGTCTTTGCGGGAACAGTCACGCTGCTGCTTCTCGTTGCGTACATCGGCCCGCGCTTCGTTCCTCATGCCCAGGCGCATCATTTGGCGCGCGCGGTGCAGCCCAACTTTCCCGAGAATCAGCAATACGTCGGCGATTGGTACTCCGAGCACAAGCCCGACATGCAGGAACTCCTGCACTTGAGTCTCGAACCGGATTCTTCGGGGCAAAAGCCGGACCTGCTGTTATGGCCCGAAGCGCCCGCGCCGTTTTCCTTCGAAGATTCGCGCTTTGGCCCATTTATCACGCATCTTGCGGAAGAAATCCATCATCCGGTTCTCGTCGGCGTAATCGAATGGAAAATAAACAGCCCCGACGCTAAATCCAAGTTGCAAATCAACCAAGTGCCGTACAACAGCGCGGCGTTGCTCGATGAGCATGGCCGCCGCACCTTTGCTTACGACAAAATTCACCTGGTGCCCTTTGGCGAATATGAACCCTTCCCACTGATTCACACCGTGGTGAACAGTGTTTCCGAAGAGGTAGGCGGCTTCCGCAAGGGTAAGGAACGCTCCGTCGGCAAATTTTCCAATGGCAATACTTTTTCCGTATTCATCTGCTACGAGGCGATTTATGCCGGTGAAGTGCGCGATTTTGTGAATCGCGGCGCGGAATTGCTGATTAACATTTCCAACGATGGATGGTTTGGCACCTCTGCGGCAGCCGAGCAGCATTTGCGAATGGCGCGGGTCCGCGCGGTAGAGAATCGCCGTTGGCTGCTGCGCGATACCAACAGTGGCATCACTGCTTCCGTGGACCCATATGGAAATGTGACGCGAGTGATGCACCGTGATATCCGCGATGCTGCCGATCTGCCTTACGATTTCCGCACCGACAAAACTATCTACACACGCTTCAATGACTGGTTTGCCTGGATGTGCGTGGCAGTTTCCGTTATTCTGGTGTTACTTACCTTTCGAAAGGCGCAGTGAGTTCCGCCCGGTGGCGTGAATTCCAAACACACATGGATCTTGAAGATCTACAGCATCAATACGAAGGTTTAAAGCAGCGCATTACCCTCGTGCGGAGTTATCTTTGACGCGGAACAGAACCGCGCCCGCCTGAAGAGCCTCGAAGAGCGCATCTCCCAACCAGAGTTCTGGAACAATCAGGATCAAGCGCAAGGTGTTCTGCGCGAACGCAAGCGCGCCAGCGATCAAATCGCTGCGGACGAAAAACTCGTTTCGCTTACCGGCGATATCGAAACCTATATCGACCTCGCCAAGGGCGAAACCAACGCCGCTCAAAAAGAAGACTTACTGAAAGATCTGGGCAAGGAACTGGGAAGCCTCGATGCCTACATCGGCCAACTCGAAACCGATACGCTGCTCGCCGGCGAAAACGATCACCTGAACGCCATCATGACCATCAAACCCGGCGCGGGTGGCACAGAATCGCAAGACTGGGCTTCGATTCTGCTGCGCATGTACCTGCGTTGGGCAGAGCGCAAAGGTTTTCACACCGATCTCCTCGACGAAACTCCCGGCGAAGAAGCCGGCATCAAGAACGCCACCATCCTGTTCAGCGGCGAAAATACCTACGGATTACTTGCGGGCGAGACTGGAGTGCATCGCCTGGTGCGGATTTCGCCTTTCGATCAGGCGGCGCGCCGGCACACTTCCTTCGCATCGGTTTTCGTGATTCCCGAGGTCGATGACCGCATCGAGATCAACATCAAGCCCGACGACTTGAAGCTGGATACCTTTCGCGCTGGTGGCAAGGGCGGACAGAACGTCAACAAAGTCGAAACCGCCGTCCGCATCACCCACATTCCGAGCGGAGTTATCGTGGCTTGCCAGGCCGAACGCAGCCAGCATAAGAACCGCGAGATGGCCATGAAGATGTTGCGCTCCAAGCTCTACGACCTGGAAATGCAAAAGCGCCGCGATGAAACCGACCGCCTCGACGAAACCAAGTTGGACATCTCCTTCGGCAGCCAGATTCGCTCTTACGTCATGCAGCCGTACCGCCTCATTAAGGACCATCGAACCAAGTTCGATGTAGGCGACGTGGATCGCGTCCTCGACGGAGACTTGGACCCGTTCATCCGCTCCTACCTCCTCGCCAAGCGCACCAAGGGCAAGCTGGAAGTCCAGGCAGACGACGATCTCGACGCAGCATAGTGCATCGCTCCGTTCGAAACTCCAATGTAGTGTCCGACCTTCAGGTCGGTGGGGTGACCATGGTGGCTGCGTCAATTCGTTGCGGCAAAGCCGGAGCTCTCCAGGCAACCTGGCGCAGTGCTCCATTCGAAATCCCAGCGGCTGAGCCTCGTCGCAACCCGCCCGAAACCGCTCATTTACGCCCTCTTTTTCGCTTTAAAGGGCCTTTTTAGCGCGCAAAATTCGTCCTAAAATGCCCTCTTAAGTGGCAATCTGCGCCGTTGACCAGCCCCCAATTCGGCCTAAGAAAGTAC
>DASXLU010000207.1:0-4952 GCA_036496065.1 Candidatus Acidiferrum sp. | reverse complement strand
CAACACTTCACCCTTGATGTCGTCCGCGAACTTCCTCTTGATCAGCGCGATCGGCGCTTTCCCGGGACGGAATCCCGGCACCCGCGCCATCTTCGCGAATTCTTTCGCAACCTTCTCGGTCTCTTTCGTTACATCTTCCGCTGGAATCTCCAGCTCCAACTCTCGCCGGCAAGTCGTCGCGTCCGTCATCATTCTTCTCCCTTATCCCTTTGCATTAAATCTCGTGGCACAGGCATTGTCATCTGTGCTCTTGTTGTAGGGGCCGCCTTCTGAGGCGGCCGTCGCCGACCCCACATTGCGCCGCAATCGGCGTACCCCGCAAAACCACGTATACTCTGCTCTGTCTGAGGATTCTTCCGGGACATCCCCTGCGGTCAACAATCAGGCAGGTTTCTACAGTCAGCTCAACATCAAAGTATAAGTGACCGTAACGGCAGGGTCAACGAACCGCATCCACGCCCCAATTCCCATCCTCTTTTCGACCGCCGGTGGAATCACCGCGCAAGAGACAGTACAATTCGCCCCATGCCTTCCGATGGGACGCCACGATGAGATTCCTCAGAAGGATCGTCGCTCTCGTCTTTTGCGTCACGCTGCTTTTTGTCATCGTCAAATTCGGCTTAGGCATTGACACCGAGCACGGCGTTGCAACGGACGCGGCGATAGCCGTGGGAATTATGGTCGTTGCATCGTTTGCTTTCGTAATCTGGCCCATGATTCGCGAGGCTCGAAGCAAGAAGTGACTGCCTCTCCCCTCCATTCTTCCTAGCCAATTTTTGCATTCATCTCGACCCACGTAACTCTTTACATTTTCCGCAAATATCGTAATCATGCTGGCACCGTGGTTGGTTCCGGGCGCCTCATTCATGCATATTTGTGCTCGCAACTCGCCTCCGCCTACGTCAGAAACGCGACCTGATGGTGGTTCGTTCGCGATTCGCGTTTTGCACTGCACTTTCGAGCCGGTGCTCAGCTTCGGCTCTTCACCCAGTTCGCTGGCGATTCGCATTCGCTCAATCTCAGGAGGATAGAATGGCAAGTGGCGGATTCAAGCAGTTTGTTCTTAGAGGGAACGTAGTCGATCTGGCTGTCGGCGTGGTTATGGGCGCGGCTTTCGGGACTGTGGTCTCCGCGCTCGTCAAAGACCTGCTCACGCCTTTAATCGCCGCGATCGCCGGCAAACCCAATTTCTCCGATATCAAGTTCACCATTCACGGTAGCGAATTCCCGATAGGAGACTTCATCAACGCGACTGTTTCCTTTCTCCTGATCGCGGCCGCCGTCTACTATTTTGTGGTTCTTCCGATAAACACTCTCGTCGCTCGCGCCCGCAAAGAACCACCCGCCGACCCAACCACCAAGAAGTGTCCGGAATGCAGAAGCGAAGTGGCCATCGACGCCAAGCGCTGCGCCTTCTGTACTTCCCAGATCGCCTGAAGCCTCGGCAATTTCGTAGCGCTCACGTCCGCGTTTGCGCTGGTGCCTTCAGGTCGTTTCGCTTTTTATTACATGCTTTGCGGACGTTACCTTAATTTCTGATGATTGTGACCCTGGTCACATTTTGCAGGGCTCGAAATCAGTATCTTTCCAGGACCCGGTTCGTACGTTTGAACATCCTCGCGCAGATTCGCTTCTGTGGATGTCAGTTTGCCAGGCGCACATGTGGTTTTCTGTTGCGGATTTGATCTTGCGGAAGGGTTCGAAACTCTTTTCTGGGCGGAAAATTGAGTTTTGCAACCTTGCTGCAACGGGACGGCTCCCCGTCAAGCAGTTACCGGCAGGGAGCCGTTCAATTTTTGTGGCTTCAGATCGTATCCGGAAATCGCTTAATCCAGCGACTTTCCTCCCGTAAACACATACAGCAGCGGATTGCCCGACTTCGGTATCGCGAATATCATCTTGCCGTTCGTCACCAGCGGGAAATTTCCTCCGTTCAGGCTACCCGACCCATCCGAACTCACCACGATGGATCCCAGTCCCGGCAAACTCGGAACCGATCCCGAACTTTTCACCGTGGCCACGTACTGCCCTCCGCCTGTGAACGAGAATGTCCCGACCATCGTTCCGCTCTTTCCCGCCACATCTTCTTCCGTACTCGTCGCGTAACTTCCCGTGATATCTCCCAGCGTGTAACTCGGCGCCATTGTCGACTGGCTCACCAAAATTCCTGAACTTGCTTCCGTGTCTGTCCCCACGAGAAATCCCGCGATGCCGCCGTCTGCTGTGTTGCCCGCGGTCAAGTACATCACCGGAGGCGTTGCCGTGATTCCCGCAATCGATACGCGCCCGGAAGCAGCTTCCACCGTGTAGGTGCCATTCAGAAACGCAGGATGTGAGTAGCTGCCCGCACTGTTCATATACAGAATCGTCGACGGGACATTCCCCGCGCCATCCGCGTTCAATGTCGCGATTTCCGCAAGGTTCGCCACCGAACTTCCGCTGGCTTGCAATCCTTCGGCAGCCAGCATGTAGTAGCCGCTCAGCGAGCCTTGCGCATATGTCGCGTTGGACGCCAATGCCCGTCCGCCAAGCAGTGGCGCGCTTCCGACCGCCGCCGGATTGTCTGTGGAAAGCACAATAAAATCCGAAGCGTTCAAGATATAAAACGCCAAGTCGAACGTCAGATTTCCACCACTCGTCGGTATCGTGTACGTGCCTGTTCCGCGCCCCGTCGTTGCATCGATCGCCGCATTCAGCGTTCCAGTTCCTCCGGTCGACTCTCCCGATGCCACTCCGCCCACATTCACATCCGCATAACCGGCCGAGAGCGCTCCTGTGGTATTCGTGAACGATCCCGCAATAGCTGTGCGCGCATTGCCGCTAGCCGCCGCGGTCCATCCGTCGAAGCCGAACGCATAATTCGACAGCAGGGAAGTAACCGCGAACGTGCTGGGAACTTGCAGATGCATGAATCCCGCCGCACTTGTCCCCACGCTATCGGATTCGATGATTCTTCCCGTGTGATAAACCGTGCCGTCAAACCCGTCCAGGCTGAACGCGAACTGCACGCTCACCACTGCCGCACCCGCAGCGGCCGCCTTGCCAACCCCTAGGCTTCGCATCGCGGTTCCGTGCGCCAACTTCGCCGTCGCTCCTTCGTGTGCCGTCGCCGCCGGTCCCGGCACCGAGCCCGAAAAACTCAGCGCCAAACATCCCAGCGTTGATGTGCCAAACGAATACGAACTCGCTCCCACATTCACCTGCATCTGTGCCGGTCCGTTCGTGAATCCGTTGTAGTCCACCGTCGCATCGGTGATTCCACCAGTTCCGTTCGGAGTAAAGCTGCCGGCCATGTCGATGGGATTGCCGCTTCCATCCGTGCCTTTCAACAGAAATGCGTACGGTGTTCCCGCGGTCAGTGCCGTTTCATTTCCCAAAGCCGCGCACGTTGCCGCTCCTACAGTTAGCGTCAGGCTTCCTGTCACGGCGGTTGCGTTTGCCGCGTCCGTCACCGTGAAAACGTATGGCCCATAGCTTCCCGTCGCCGTCGGTGTTCCGGCGATGACGCCGCCGCTCGTTACGTTCGCCAACCCCGGTGGCAGCGCGCCTCCCGAAGTTTCCGTCCATGTATACGGAGGCGTTCCTCCACTAGCTCCAAGCGTTGCCGAATACGCCGCGTTCACTACTGCTGCCGGCAATGCCGTGGTTGTAACGGTCAGCGTGCCGGCAGTGATCGTGATGCTCATGCTTGGCGAAGACGCCACCAAGCCTGTCGAGTCCTTCACTTGAAACACGTACGGTCCGAATGTTCCCGCCGCCGTTGGCGTTCCCGCGAATACTCCAGCACTTCCCAGAGACACGCCTCCGGGCATGGCTCCGCCCGATGTTTGTGTCCACGTATACGGAGAAGTACCGCCGACCGCCGTCAATGTAGCCGAATATGGCGAAGCTACCGTCCCGCTGGGCAGGGAAGTGGTCGATACTTGTACCATCGTCGTGGTCGCGCCGCTGCTGCAACCGATCGCCTGCAAGCTTGCGAACAACACTCCCAGCAAACAAACATAATGATAGACGCGACGCATGAACTCTCCCCTAAAGGTTCGCTTGGAAACACTCTCAGCTATGCTGAAGTACCGCGGTACTTCTTTCGCAACAACACAATGGATCATTAACTGCGCGCTTAGATGCCCCGCATTCGTAATATAGTCGCCTGGCCACTTTCTTTTCCCAAAAATTTTCAAGAGAGTTCCCGCCCGTATAGACCATCTGGAAAACGACTCCCGATCCGCACCAACGCACATGCGACTCACTTCCGTCAGATCATATTCTTTCGCCGCTTACGGAGTAGGACCGCAGTCACACGCTAACGATTTCTTTGAACATCGATCCATCGCTGCTGGCGCGGCGAGGGCCCAAATCACTCGACTGGCCGGTTTCCCCTATCGGTTGCTGGCGTCTTGAGGTACTCTTTCAGCCCTACATCACCTATCCCATGTTGGAGGAATGTCCCAAATGAATCGGCTTACGAAGTATTTTCTTACCCTGCTGGCTGGCTTCGCGTTTCTCGTTGTCTCAGTGCGCGCTGCGGATGACGTCGCCACCGCCATTCATGGCGTAATCACCAAGGCCGACTCGGCTTCCCGAACAATCGTCGTCAAAACGAAAGAAGGCACCGAGCATACCTTTCATTTCGTCGATAAAACTGTTGTTCACGGCACCGAAGCTGGGGCCAAAGATACCTTCAAAGGCTTGAAGGAAGGTTCCGAAGTCGCCGTTCACTACACCGTGAAGGGCTCGGAAAAGACCGCCAGCGAAGTGGACAATATCGGCAAGGATGGCATCAAGGCTGTCGATGGCACCGTCGAAAAGGTTGGCGATGACGGCAAGACCGTTACCGTAAAAACTGCTGACGGCACCGATCACGTATTTACCGTTGCAGGCCGCGACACTGCTTCTGCCGCCAAAGATCTAGGCAAAGGCACAGAAAAAGCCGGACACGTCACCGTCTACTA
>DASXLU010000206.1:0-6103 GCA_036496065.1 Candidatus Acidiferrum sp. | reverse complement strand
CAACTCGATTTGCGATACGTTGCAGCGCACTGGGTATCAAGCGCTGCTGGTGGGCGGGTGTGTGCGCGATATTCTGCTCGGCCGGGAACCCGTCGACTTCGATGTCACCACGGATGCCCCGCCAGATCGTGTCGTGCAGCTCTTTCCGGAAAGCATAGCGGTAGGCGCACGTTTTGGAGTGGTTTTAGTGCCCGGTAATGGAGGAAAAGTAGAAATCGCCACATTTCGCTCGGATGTGGGCTATTCGGACGGTCGCCATCCCGATGAAGTAGTCTACGCCACGCGGCCCGAAGACGACGTCTCGCGCCGCGATTTCACCATCAACGGGCTGCTGATGCGCCATGACACCGGCGAAGTGCTTGACTTCGTGGGTGGCCGTGCCGATCTCACAGCCGGCATCATCCGCGCCATCGGTGAGCCAAGCCGCAGATTCGCCGAAGACAAGCTGCGTATGCTACGCGCCGTGCGATTTGCCGCGCGCTTCGGCTACACGATAGAACCTGCAACGCTATCCGCGATTCAGCAACACGCGGCGCAAATCCACATCGTATCCGCAGAACGCATCCGTGAAGAGTTGACCAAGCTGCTGGCGGAAGGTTCCGCTCGCAGAGGATTCGAGCTCTTGGACATCTCCGGATTACTGCCGCACGTCTTGCCAGAAATCGCGGCGATGAAAGGCGTAGCGCAACCTCCCGAATATCATCCGGAAGGCGACGTCTGGGTTCACACGCTGATGCTGCTGGACGGATTACCGCCGCAACCATCCACCACGTTGGCATGGGGCGCATTGCTGCACGACGTAGGCAAGCCGCCAACGTTTCGCCCTGCCTCTGAAACGGGAGATCGGATTCGCTTCGACAACCACGTGGAGGTCGGAGTTTCCATGGCTCAGGAAATTCTTCGCCGATTGCGCTTTTCAAAGGACGAAACGGAGCAGATACTCGCTCTGGTTGCGAATCACATGAAATTTAAGGATGTTGGCCAGATGCGTCAGTCTACGTTGAAGCGTTTCGTGCGATTGCCTCGCTTTGAGGAACATCTCGAACTTCATCGTTTGGATTGCCTGGCGAGCCACGGGAAACTGGACGCCTACCACGCTGTTCGCGATTTCCTTGCCGCAACCCCGGAAGAACAGGTTCGGCCCCCGCGGCTGCTATCGGGGGATGACTTACAGGATATGGGCTATTGCCCCGGACCCAGCTTTCAGGCAATGCTACGCGCCATTGAAGACGGCCAGTTAGAGGGCAGCATCCAATCCAAGGAAGAGGCGATTCATTATATTCGGGCTCACTATCCTTTAAGCAGGGTTAGCCGATAAAGGTTAAGGGAGACCGCTAAGCGGGTTGCAAAGTGGGCCAAGTAAGCCATTAATAATGAAACGCTTACGAAACAATTTGCCAAGGTCTATGACCTAAGATAGAATATGAGCATCACAGACTAATATATCTTGCCTTTAGCCACCGCAGCATTAGGCACCCTTTTTGCCAATCCTGCATCTAAAGGTTCCATGGCGGAAAAAATTTTCCGCTGGATTTGAGGGAAACTAATGGCTGACAAAAAACATGTGGTGCCAGAGACGCTGCCAATTCTTCCAGTTCGGGACACGGTGCTGTTTCCCGGTGCCGTTCTGCCGCTGACTGTTGGACGCGAAAGCTCTTTGGCGCTGGTGAACTCGCTGACGGGCGAGGAGAAATTGCTTGGAGTTGTAGCCCAGCTTGATCCGCGGGTGGAAGACCCAGCCGCTGCAGATCTGCATAAGGTGGGAACGCTGGCGAAGGTTCACAAAACCGTCAAAATGCCGAACGGCAACGTGGTGGTTTTTCTGGAAGGACTGCAGAGGTTCCATATCGTGGACCTTCTGGGCCTGCGACCTTTCCTGCGGGCTACGGTAGAAGCCGAACCCGACGTCATCGGGGAAGACGATACCGAGCTCGAGGCCTTGCAACGCAATGCGCAGGATTTGTTTCGCGATGTCGTAAGCCACTCTCCGCAGCTTTCTGACGACCTGCAGAATGTGGCCATGAACATCGACGATCCCTCGCGGCTTTCCGACTTCATCGCCGGAACGCTGCCGAGTCTTTCCACGTTGTTGCGGCAGGAACTGATTGAGACTTCCAATGTCCGCAAGCGGCTGGAAATTCTGATTCGCGAACTCTCCAAGGAACTCGAGGTTCTCGAGTTGCGCAGCAAGATCAACGAGCAGGTTCAGGAACAAGTGAGCCAGAACCAGCGCGAATACCTCTTGCGCGAGCAGATGAAGGCGATTCAGAAGGAATTGGGCGAGATCGACGACGCTCAAGCCGAAATCGAAGAGCTGCGCAAGAAGGTCGAAGAAGCTGGCATGACAGCGGAAGCGAAGAAGGAGTGCGAACGCGAACTGAAGCGTTTGGCGAAGATGACTCCAGCTTCCGCGGAGTACATGGTTTCGCGCACCTACCTGGAGTGGATGACCTCGTTGCCGTGGAGCAAGTCTTCGGGCAGCGCGGAAATCGACATCCAGAAGGCGCACGAAATTCTCGACGAAGATCACTACGACCTGCAAAAGGTAAAGGAACGCATCCTGGATTACCTGGCGGTGAAAAAGCTGCAGCCCGGTATGAAGGGGCCGATTCTGTGCTTCGTTGGACCTCCAGGCGTGGGCAAAACTTCATTGGGCAAGTCCATTGCTCGATCGCTCGGACGCAAGTTCGTGCGCATCGCGCTGGGCGGCATGCACGATGAAGCGGAGATTCGCGGACATCGCCGGACGTATATTGGCGCATTGCCAGGGCAGATTATTCAGGGCCTGAAGCGCGCCGAGAGCAACGACCCGGTCATGATGCTGGACGAGGTCGACAAACTGGGGCGCGACTTCCGCGGCGATCCGTCGTCCGCGTTGATGGAAGTGCTGGACCCAGAGCAAAACTCAACGTTTCGCGACCACTATCTGGATGTGCCCTTCGATCTGTCGAAGGTTACGTTCATCGCAACCGCAAACTGGATGGATCCGATTCCGGAGCCTTTGCGCGACCGCATGGAGATCATCGAACTTCCCGGCTACACCGGCGAAGAGAAGATTCACATCGCGCGCAAATACCTGATCCCCAAGCAGGCTACCGAGCACGGGATTAAGGAAGGCGAACAACTCGAATTCACCGAGGAAGGGCTGCGGGAAATCATCCACAGCTACACGCGAGAAGCGGGCGTGCGCAACCTGGAACGCGAAATAGCGACCTTGGTGCGCAAGCAAGCGCGGCGAATCGCGGAAGGCAAGACCGAGAAAATGTTGGTCACGCCCGAAGTGGTTCGAGAATTCCTGGGCGTTCCGAAGTTCCGCACCGAGCGCGAAGTTGAGGAACGCGTCAAGAAGCCGGGCGTCGCTGTCGGACTGGTGTGGACGCCAGTTGGCGGAGACATCGTCTTCATCGAGGCGAGCCGTATGCGCGGAGGCAAGCAGTTCACGATGACCGGGCATTTGGGCGAGGTCATGCAGGAATCGATGACCGCAGCCCTGACCTGGACGCGTGCCAATGCCGAGCGCTATGGCATCGATCCGGACTTCTTCCGCAAGCAGGACATCCACATCCACGTGCCTTCCGGTGCGGTGCCGAAAGACGGCCCGTCGGCTGGCGCGGCGATGGTGACCTCGCTGGTCAGTCTGCTCACGAATCGTCCGGTGAAGAATCGCCTGGCGATGACTGGCGAGATGACCCTGTCTGGCGTGGTGCTGCCGATCGGTGGCGTGAAGGAAAAAGTGTTAGGCGCGAAGCGAGCGGGCATCACGCATGTGCTGCTGCCTGCGGACAACGAGCCCAACGCTGTGGCGGATCTTCCGCCGGACATTCTCGGCGACATGAAGATCACCTACGTTCGCACGCTGGATGAGGTACTGGAGAACGCGCTGGAGAAGGACCCCGTCGCGCCGGTAGCGCCGGAACCCGAGCCGCAACAGGCCGGAGTCGGTGATTCACCTCGCGCGATTCACTAAAATTGAGGCTTGGCTCCCAGCCGCCAAGCTTCACCAACGAGAAAAGCCCGGTATTTTGCCGGGCTTTTCTTTTTTTGTGCGTATAAGTTGCCCTTTGGTACAGAATTCAGTCGCCATACCGCTGTTATCATGTGAATCCTGCGATGCCTGTGTCTTCCAAATCGAAAAGTACTGCCAGTGAGGCGGCGGCCACGCTGGCGCAACGGCTAAGTGAAGCGCTCTTGAAAGAACGCGTGGTTCCTCGTTTCGTCGATTCTTATGTGGTCGAACACGGCCGTTATGGCCTGCAAGTACACGCGGGGCTGTATCGTGATTTGCTGGGTTTGATTCAGCGGGAAGCGTTGCTGGCCGCTTCGGCACGGGCGGTGGAAATCGTAACGAATGGTGGCGCAGCGCAAGGAAACAAGAAACCGGTTGCAATGAAGCGCCAGGAAGCAAAGTTATTCCGGCAAAAATATGTCGCCGCTCTGACGCGCCAGCAAAAGTGGAACTTCAGTGATGCGCTGGATTTTCAATCCGATTTGCAGATGTACGAAGAAATTCTGAAGCGTGCAGGCGCCCCAAAACGAGCGCGCAAATCTTTTGAAGCGGCAAACCATCCGTTCGTGGATCGTTGTGGATTTGTGCTGGATTCTTCGTTTCTGGAGCAGGCACGGTTGGCCGCCAGCCGCGCGCTAGGGGATTTGGAAAAGCTCACGGCGCAAATCACCGAGGAAGTTTTTCGTACCACTGCCGCAAAGTGAAACTCGCCAGTAGCAGCACATGGCAGCGCTAATCGAAGAATTCTTGCTTCAACAGACGTTGGCCCGCGAGTGCTGTGTAAAAACCCCAGAGCGCAAGCGCCACGAAGCTGAGAACAACACAGATTGTGCCGGTGGCGTACCAAGCGGAGAAATCCAACGTATAAGGCAGATTCAACAAAACGTTCGCGGTGAAGACAGCGCTGGCCAGCACGATGAGGCCGAAGCGAACAACCGCAAAGGCCGAGATCCCATAAATGGCGAGCCAAACCGGTCCATCGATGAGTGGATGGTGGCTGACCAACATTTTGGGTGTAGCAAACAACAAAACAAAAAGTGCAGCGGCCAACCAGCGGTTACGCACCAGAACCCGCAAAAGCACCAGTAGAAAAAAGAACATCACCACGGCGACGATGGCAGCGACCACGTTGCCCAGCCAGACCGACAAAACCGCGCGCGCGCCTTCCAGAAAATCGGCCTGCGGTAAAAGCGGGCGTTCGCCCATGCGGATGTCGAAGAAATAGCCGAGGAAATAAACAAACACCCACACCAATCCGAGGGCGATGCCGAACAGCAGGTCGCGCCCAACCAGCGGATCGCGCAGATTGCCGGCCAGCAGGCGCGTCCACGAAACGATCGTTTGCGGCCATTTGCTGCGCACATAAGGCTCCAGGGCGATATACAGAACCCAGGTGAACGCCGACATATACAGACCGGTGCTGGCCGCCAACATCAACAGGTCTAAGGATTGGCCGGAAAAAGAGAGATGAGCGGCGGCTAGAAAGAGCACCAACTCCAGAACGAAGACCACAGAAGCAAGCCGTAGAGCGCCTCGGCGATCGCCTCGACCGCGCGAATAATTGCGGTAGGCGAGCCACAGTCCGCCAGCAACCAGGAGGATCACGAAAGTAGTTCCGAAAATCTGACTAGCCCTCTGAGACCCTGAAGATTGCTGGGCGGGCATTCTGGAAGGAACGGTCCAGGCACTGACGAGTCGGAAAAAGACTGGCTTACCGCGCCACGCCGCGGCTTCTACGTGAAGAGGTTCCGAGGTGCCGGGCCAAGTACCGTCCCAGGCGGCGCGGGTGTCCGAAGAGGCAAGCGAAGTCCAAGTGGGGGCAGCGGAGCGAAAGTCCGCCAGATTCAACCCGGCAGCGGAGAAGAGCGGTTGCCAGTTCATCTCCTGCGAGGATAGGGTTGGCTCCTCTTTTTCCGCGGGAATAGCCTGAAAGTATAGAAGCCGGGCTTGGGGATCGAGACGAAGATTAATCATGCCGGAGAAGGTTTGCGCCGGGTCGTCGAAGGTGACGATGCCGGGAGTAAGTGCAATGGATTGGAACCCGGTGGGCTTAAATTCCTCGGGACTTTGGCGAAACCAGAAAAAGAGCAGTGGCGC
>DASXLU010000205.1:0-7999 GCA_036496065.1 Candidatus Acidiferrum sp. | reverse complement strand
CGCGGCCCTGGCGAAAAGAAATTAGAGACGGACCGGCGGCGCATTCGCGATCGCGTGCGGAAAATTCAAGAGAGCATCGACGAAGTGCGGCAGCAGCGGGCGTTGCGGCGGGAAGCGCGAAACGCGGTGCCACTGGGAACGATTGCGCTGGTGGGATACACGAACGCGGGAAAGTCGACGCTGTTTAATGCGCTGAGCCGGGCCGAAGTGCTGGTGTCGTCGAAAATGTTCGCGACGTTGGACCCGACGATTCGGGCGTTGCGGCTGCCTTCGAATCGCCGCATATTGCTTTCAGACACAGTGGGATTTATACGCGAGCTGCCCAAGGGATTGCTGACGGCGTTTCGCGCGACGCTGGAAGAAGTGCAAGAGGCGGCGTTGCTGCTGCAGGTGAGTGACATTTCCGATCCGCATCACGAGGAACTGGATCGCGAAGTGGAAAAGATTCTGGGCGACTTGAACGTGCAAGACCGGCCGCGCCTGCGGGTGTTCAACAAGGTGGACAAGCTGTCCGCCGCGCAACGCGAGGAGCTGACTATCGCGTGGAGTACGCCGACTCCCGGCGAAGAAAAGCCGGTATTTGTTTCGGCGGTGACCGGCGAGGGGCAAGAGGAATTGTTGCGGCGTATCGACGAAGTGTTGCCAGTGGATCCGCTGGTGAAATTGTCGCTGCACATGCCGATGAGTGAGGGTCGTGCGCTCGCTCTGATCCATGCCTTGGGGAGAGTGCTGCATTCCGAGGTAGAGGATTCGCACATGAACCTGGAGGCGGAAGTGCCGGCGACAGTGGCGCGAAGACTAAAGCTGGATGAGTTTGTGAAAAAGGGAACTTCGCGACCCACACCTGCGTTTCAATAAGCAAGGAGGAATGGTCATGGCTGCGTTCTTGTTGTGGTGTCTTCTCCTGGTGGTCTGCTGGCCGATCGCATTGCTGGCGCTGATCGCCTACCCATTCGTGTGGTTGTTGCTGCTGCCATTCCGGCTGGTAGGGATTACCGTGCACGGAGTGTTTGCATTGCTGCATGCAATTTTGTTTTTGCCGGTGCGAGTTTTGCGCGGTCCGCACGCGATTTAGACAGGCGTGAAACTCCTCTGAGTTGACTGTCCGGTAATTGCACACAAAACGCTTATTTGCAGGGAATTCCGAGCAAAAACAGCGACTATTATGGTGTTTACAATTGCAAGATGATTGTGGAAAACGCTGTGGAAAGAAAAAGGCTGCTCACAGCGGACCTCGGCATTCCTACAATTCAGCCATCACTTGTGGCGTGCCTGACACGCTCTAATCAACTGAAATAGCATAAGTTAGCAGGCAATTCAGTTTATGGAACGCCTTCATCTGGCTGTAACACACTTCCAGCGTACAAATGCCTTTTGCACAGCTTTGCAGCAAATAGTGTTACGAAATAGTATCTAAACCTTAAGAAGGCTTTCGTGGCCTGTATTTACGGCCAAGTACTATCCAAGCCGCGAAGTCACAGATTTCTGCGAGCGTTGACGCATCATAACGCGGAGTCTATAGTGGCCGTGAGGTGCTGCTGGCCCTAAATGAGCACCCGGCTCTGACCTGAGACATGAATTTTCCAAACTCCCTGACGCTCCTGCGGATATTCTTCGTTCCACTGCTGATTGTGGTCTTACTCACACGCAGTCCTAACATTGAGCTATGGGGATTCACGGCCCACTTCGAATTCTGGGGGGTGTTGATTCTGCTGGTAGCAGCTGCCACCGATTGGGCTGACGGTTATTTTGCGCGGCGCAATTCGCAGGTGACCACGCTGGGAATTTTGCTGGACCCGATCGCCGACAAGCTGCTTATTTCTGCGTCATTTATCTCGCTGGTGGATATGCACCTGGTGCCGGCCTGGATGGTGGTGATCATCATCGGGCGCGAGTTTACGATACTGGGTTTGCGCAACATCGCATCGGCGGAGGGATTCACGATCGCGGCGTCTGTGCTGGGCAAGACCAAGATGGTGCTGCAAGTGTGCGCGGTGGCGGTGTTGATCGTGGCGGCGAGGCACCCTTCGCTGAAGCCTCTCGCAAAGGTACTGTTGTGGCTGGTGGTGATCAGCGCGCTGGCCTCCGCGGGGCAGTATTTTGGGAAATTCTGGAACCAACTGGACGACCGCATCAAGCAGCGGAGGCACTTGAACATGCTGGAAGCGCGGAAGAAGTCGCAGGATGCCGTCCCTCTCTGAAGAGGAGCGAAACGAGATTCTGCGCGTGGCGCGCGAATCCGTAACTGAAGCTGTAGTACATGGTCGAGTCCTTTCCTCGTATCCTCATTCTGGAATCTTTGAGCGGCAAATTGGCGTATTTGTGACGCTGCACGTCGGCGGCAAGTTGCGTGGCTGCATAGGCGTGATTCATCCGCAAGAGGAGTTTGGCAAGAGCCTGACGCAAACGGCCGCCAGCGCGGCACTCGAAGACCCGCGGTTTCATAAAATGGAGCCGATGGAATTGGAAAAAGCAGAGATCGAGATTTCGTTGCTCTCGGAAATGGAGCCGACGACAGCGGAAGAAATCGAAGTTGGCAAAGACGGCTTAGTCGTGGAGCGGGGTATACGGCGCGGGCTTTTATTGCCACAGGTAGCGGTGGAACATCACTTGGACCGAGAGAGATTTCTGGAAGAAACGTGCCTAAAAGCGGGCCTGCCGAGAGATACCTGGAAGGACGCCGAAACCAAGATTTACCGATTTCAGTGCGAAGTATTTTCGGAAGCAAAGCGCGCGTGAAAAGAAAAAGCCCGCGAGGCCTAAGAAAGCCGACGCGGGCTCGAAAGGTGAATCGGGTTGCGTTACTCGATTTCGACGTAGTCTCCCGCAAACATCTCGATGCGGCTGTAAGTAACGAAGATGGTCGCGGAATTACGGCTGACATTGACGACGATGCCCTCACCCAGGATTTCGCGGGGAAGATCGTTCCATTCGTAACGAACCGGGGTGCTGCCGAAGCCCAGTACTTTGTACTGATAGTTGTCCAGATATTGTGTGGTTTCGGCGTGAGCGCCCTGGTAGCGGAAAATGCGCAGGTAATTGCCCACGGAAACGCCCTGATTGGTGCCCAAATTGACGTAAACGATGGAGTTTTTGCCAAATTCCTGCGTGAAATCCTGGCCAGCGACGGCCATACCGACAGACTTGCCGCTTACGGGAGCGAAGTGCTCAAATTTTGCGGCCTCTTTGTAGGGAGGAGAAGGGCGGTCCTGGAAAGGACGGATGATATCCCCGCGCTCCATGTACTCGCAGGAAAAGCTGACTTCGGCAATGGAGACGTTTGGATTGACTTCGGTAACACGGAGCTGGCCTTTATCGCGGTAAATGGTGCCCATGGCTTTCAGGAGCTTGTCTTGCCATTTGAACCACTGAACCTTGACCTGATCGGACTCGGCGCGCATCACGGAGAAACGGTCGCCGACGCGAACACCTTGATTGGAGCCGCGATTGATGTAAACCACATCGCCGCGAGCAAAAACGATCCGGGAATTCGATTCCTCGCCGGAAATCAAGTAGGAGTCGTCGGGCATTCGTTCATCGCTGACGAAACTCGAGCAGTAGACTGCGGAATAATCGGGAGAAACCGCCTCCGCGACGTGCTGCGTTGAGGAAACAGGGCCTTGCGCGTTAGTTTGAGCCCAGGCGCCGGTGGCTGCCAACAGAGCTCCGAAACAGATGCCAGTAGCGAGTAGACGCATTATCCGAACTCCTTCGTTTCACGCCGAAAAGGGCCGTGCGGGGACTTGCACCATCGAAACTAACAAGCCCCTAAGGGCGCGTCAACAAAATGGGGAGACAGGCTTTACACTTTAGGTAAGGCATGCTACAAGCCGTGTTTTCAATCGATTGGGGGCAATTTTTGGGCAAGGGACTGTTTGGCGAGGGCGTTGGGCGTATTTGCGGGGTCGTGGCAGCCGCGACAGCTTCGGAAATGAAGGCGCTGGTAGGGGAGGGGCTGAAGAAAACGCCCACCTTGGAACTGCGCCTGGATTGGCTGCGGAACGACGAGGAGCGCCACAAGTTCTTGCGCTGGCTAAAATCACGGCGAAACCGGAAGTTAACGTTCATCGCAACGTGCCGGCGCCGCGTGGGTGGGGGCGAGTTTACCGGCGACGCTGGGGCAGAACTCTTTTGGCTGATGCAAGCACGCGACGCAGGGTGCGGGTGGTGCGACGTTGAGGTGGAGACTCTCCAAGAATTGCCGGGGCGAACGCTGCAAGGATATTCGGTGCCGGAAAAGGTGCTGCTGTCTTTTCACGATTTTCGAAAGATGCCGCGGCTGCCGAAGAAAGTGAGCTTGCCTGCGCGTGCCGGAGTGGATGCCATAAAGATAGCGGGCATGGCTCGAACAATTTCTGACAGCCGGAAGATACTGCGCGCATTGCGCGGATCGCGACAGGTAGTAGCGGTGCCGATGGGAGAAGTTGGAATGCCCGCACGGATCCTGGCGCTGCGAGATGGAAGTGCACTGGCATATGCGCCATTGGCTGCGGCCACGGCGCCCGGGCAAGTTGGGTTGGACGAATTAAAGGATTTGTATCGGGCACACAAAATCACTAGAAGGACAGATGTGTACGGGGTGATTGGTGATCCGATTGGGCACTCGCTATCGCCCTTGATGCATAACACTGGCTACGTTGCGAGCGGAAGAAACGCAGTGTTCTTGCCGTTTCTGGTGACGAGGTTGAGTGAGTTTCTGGATGCCGTCGGGGACTTCGGAGTAAAGGGATTCAGCGTGACGTTACCGCACAAGAAAACTATTTTCAGGCATCTGGATGATTGTGAGCCGCTCGCGGACCAGATCGGCGCAGTGAATACGGTGACCGTCGAGAAAAACGGCGGGCTTCGCGGCAGCAATACGGATTACACCGGAGTTTTGCGAGCGCTGGGAAAAAAGATGAAGTTGCCGGGCAGCCGCGTGGTGATCTTTGGGGCTGGCGGGTCGGCGCGGGCTGCAGCGTTTGCAGTTTCTAAAGCTGGCGGGCAGGTGCTGGTGTGCGCGAGAAGAGAAGCAGCGGCGCGCGACTTAGCGAAGGCGGTTGGCGGAGTGGTGATTGAACGACGGAGTCTGAAGACGACGAAAGTGGACGCGCTAGTAAACGCGACGCCTGTGGGCATGTATCCGAACTCCAAGGTTTCGCCGTTGCAGGCTTCCGAGTTAAACTGTTCGCTAGTTATGGACCTGATTTACAGACCATTGCGAACGAAGCTGCTGCAGACTGCCGCGAGCCGAGGGATACAGATAGTGTCGGGCGTGGAGATGTTCGTTGCGCAGGGAGTGGCGCAGTGGGAACTGTGGATGAGCCGTCGCGCTCCCGAAGCCGCGATGAGGAAAGCGGTTCTTGGCGCCCTGCAAACCGAAGAAAAACTGCGCTGGTGAAGCATTCACCGCGGATCGTTGCAATCTTTCCCCCCGTTCGATTTAGAAATTCAATTTGAAAGCATGGGCGCAAGGTGATGATTCAGCCTACGTTTAAAGATTTTCAGCGGCTCGCAAAGCAAGGGAATCTCGTTCCGGTGTACGACGTGTTTTCGGCGGATTTGCTCACGCCGGTGAGTGCGTACCTGCGAATCGCACAGGGTGCGCGCTATTCGTTTCTGCTGGAAAGCGTGGAAGGCGGGGAGAAGATTGCGCGTTACACGTTTGCCGGTGCGTTTCCCGAAGAAGTGTTTCGCTACGCAAATGGCGCGTGCGTACTGGAAAGTAAGGATCGAATTATCTGGGAAGAGCGCGATCCGATTTCTTTCCTGCGCGACCACATGGCGCGATTTCGGCCGGTGCGGGTTCCGGGCTTGCCGCCGTTGGTGGCAGGCGCGATCGGCTATTTCAGCTACGACATGGTGCGGCTGATCGAACGGTTGCCGAAGAGGGTAAAAGACGAAATCGGACTGTTCGACGCAGTGTTGATGTTTTATCGCGGAATTATTGCGTTCGACCATGTGCAACATCGGCTGTGGATCGTGCGCAACGTCTACACCGAGGGAAAGGGTAGCCTGCGAACGAAATATGACGCGGCGGTAAAGGAAATCCAGCGCACGCGGCAACTGCTGGAGGAGCCGGTGCCGGGCGAGAAGCCTCCGTCAAAAGCTAGTCGCAAAGCGCGGCCGCCGAAGATAGTGTCGAATTTCAAGCGCAGTGAGTATCTCGAAGTGGTGCGCAAAGCCAAGCAATATATTCGTGCGGGAGACATTTTTCAGGTGGTGCTGAGCCAGCGTTTTTCGGCAAAGACGCAGGCGGCGCCGTTCAATATTTACCGTGAATTGCGCGCGGTGAATCCTTCGCCGTATTTGTTTTATCTGCAGTTGAACGACGTATACGTAGTGGGCAGTTCGCCGGAAATGCTGGTGAAGGTGCAGGGCCGCGACGTGTCTTACCGGCCGATTGCGGGAACGCGCTGGAGGGGCAAGAACGAGGCCGAGGACCAGCGACTTGAAAAAGAGATGCTGGCGAGCGAGAAGGAACGCGCGGAACACATCATGCTGGTGGACCTGGGTAGAAATGACCTCGGGCGGGTGTGCGAGTATGGCAGCGTGCAACCAGAGAAGCTGATGACCGTAGAGCGCTACTCGCACGTGATGCATCTGGTGTCCAGCTTGAAGGGACGGTTGCGCGATGATGTGGATTGCTTCGATGCGCTGATGTCGTGCTTCCCGGCAGGAACGGTTTCGGGAGCGCCGAAAGTGCGAGCGATGGAAATTATCGAGGAGTTCGAAAAGACGCGGCGCGGGATTTACGCAGGCGGGATTCTGTATCTCGATTTCGCTGGAAATCTGGATTCGTGCATCGCGTTGCGCACCATGGTGATCAAGAACGGTGTGGCGCACATACAGGCGGGCGGCGGGATCGTGGCGGATTCGACTCCTGAAGGCGAGTACAACGAGTCTGTGAACAAATCGAAGGCGCTGCTGCGGGCGCTGGAAGGCGCGCATGCGTCGAATGCATCGACCGCCGGGCGAGGGAAGGGCAAATCGTGATTCTGCTGCTGGACAACTACGATTCGTTCACCTATAACCTGGCGCAATATCTGGGCGAATTGGGTTGTACGGTGGAAGTGCATCGCAACGACAGAATATCGGTGGAAGAGATCGCGCGGCGGAAGCCGGAACGAATTGTGATTTCGCCTGGGCCGTGCACTCCGCAAGAAGCAGGAATTTCGGTGGAGTTGGTACAACAATTGGCGGGCAAATTCCCGATATTAGGAGTGTGCCTGGGACATCAGGCGATCGGGGCGGCGTTTGGCGGCAAGATTGTGCGAGCGCCTAAGCTGTTCCACGGCAAGACGAGCGAGATTGAGCATGATCGAAAAGGAATCTTCCGCGATCTGCCGAATCCGTTTGTGGCCACGCGATACCATTCGCTGATTGTCGAGAGAAAATCGCTGCCGAAGGAGTTGCTGGTGACGGCAGAAACGCATGATGGAACGATTATGGGATTGCGCCACCGGCGATTTGCGGTGGAAGGCGTGCAGTTTCATCCGGAATCGGTGCTGACCGAGAGTGGGAAGAAGCTGCTGAAGAATTTCCTCGAGTTGTAGGGCGGGACGCCAGTCCTAGCCGGATCAAATTTCCACAGATCATATATTTATATTCGCCTACTATTACTGTATAGTATACGAATAACAGTTGGCGGGCGCTTCCCCTGCGTATCGAAGGCGGCATATGCGCTCGTTTCGATCCTCGCTATCTTTCATCCTTGCCCTAACTCTTCTCTTTTGGACGGCTCCGACTATGGCAAACACCAATCCTCCGCTCGGAATTTTGACCTTGGCATTTGATGCGCGACTGAACAATGCGGCTGCGTTCGCGGGACTGTCGATTTTTGAAGGCGAAGAACTGGCTACTGGAAAACAGGGTCGGCTGGCGGCGCGCGTTGGCAGGGTGACGCTGGCGCTTGCGGGCGAGACGGAGGCGACGCTGCATCGCATAGGGGAATTGGGCGCGCACGTGGACCTAGGTCGCGGGACTATTTCGGTTACGTCGCCCGAAAATGCGCGGGTGG
>DASXLU010000204.1:0-6710 GCA_036496065.1 Candidatus Acidiferrum sp. | reverse complement strand
CGCTTGGCGGGCGGGCTGACTGGCGGTGAGTTTGGCGTTGAGGTACACGTAACTTGGGTGCAGTGGGTTACTATGGCGCAATGTCGGATGCGACGCCGCGCGCTTTGAATCTTTGGAAGAAACAGCTGGGACGAGTTCCGGAGGACGTTTGGCAACAGACCGACATGGAAACGCTGGTGCTGGCGGATAATTCGCTTCGGGAGATTTCAGCGCAGGTCGGCGGGCTGAAAAAACTGCGCATGCTGGACTTGGGGCACAACTGTTTGACCTCGATCCCGGAGGCTTTGGGAGAACTCGAGGGACTTAGCGATTTTCTTTACCTGCACGACAACCAGCTCACTTCCCTTCCCGCGTCGCTGGCTAAGCTGACGAAGTTGCGATACCTGAACATCAGTGAAAATCGATTTGCTGATTTACCGGAGGCGATCTGCGGCATGAGTGGGCTGACGGAGTTGCGTGCCAGCGACAATCAACTTGTGGCGCTGCCGGAATGCATTGCGAAGCTGACGCATTTGCGGGAGTTGCATCTGCGCAACAACAAGCTGACGACGTTGCCAGAAGTTGTCGGTGCATTGCGAGAATTGCGACAGCTTGATCTGCGAGGCAATCCGCTAAGAGAGCTTCCTGCGTCGATCGCCACATTGCCGCGGCTGGATAAGCTCGATCTGCGGTGGGTAGACACGCTACGTGCGCCCGACTGGTTCGCGGTGCTGGAAGCGCGAGAATGCGCGATTTATCGCTGATGTGAATGGTTGATGGGGGCGCTTTAACGTTGCACAAGAAAAAAGTGCTTACGGCAGGCTGGCGTTAATTTTCGACGAATTTGCGCAGACGACCGAGAGCGTCGTCCCATTGTCTGGAGATCAGGTCGAGGTAGTGGCGCGCGTCGCGAAGTCGCTTCCGCTCCAGTTGCCAAAGTCGTTCCCGGCCACGACGCGAACTGCGCACCAAGCCGACGTCTTGCATAACCCGGAGATGCTTGGTGATAGCTTGGCGCGTGAGATGCGAGCCGGCAGTGAGCCGGGTGATGGACATGGGGCCGTCGTCGCACAAGCGCAACACGAGGCGTAGACGAGTCTCATCACCGAGCGCGGCAAATACCGGCGCTGACTCTTCCGGAGGCGCGAAGCCGACGGAGCTATGGCGTCTTAGCAAGGTAATCCTCGATCATCGTCACGACCATTGCCCAGCCCTTTTCGTTTGCGGTGAAGGCTTGCGCGCGGCGCGCCAGGGGGATGCGATCGAAGCCGGACTCGGACACCGTGAGCAGAATTCCGTCCGCGGCATCCTGCAGCACGAATTCAATCAGGGTGGTGGGTTCGGCGGAGTAATCGATCGCGGGGTCGACGGCATAGGGATGCCAGCGGAAAGAGAACAGGCGCTCCGGCTCGATTTTCTCGATGGTGATCTCGAAAGCCAAGCCTTCATATTGTTTCTGAGACTTGGCCACGTCGGCGTTCACGCCGGTGGGCGCAATAACGCCACGCATCAAGGCGCCAGGTTTGAAGGGTCCGTCGAATTTCATGCCAAACCAGAAACCAAACTCGCCGGAATCGGTGAGGGCGCGCCAGATACGTTTGCGAGGGGAGTGCAGGACAATTTGTTTTTCGATGCGATCGGTGCTCATACGCAACCTCCAGGTTGCACGATAGCAAAGCCACACGCGATATGCAACCATTTAGTTGCCTAATAATCCGGCTTGCCGCAACCGGGGCAGCTTCCCTGAATCTGGTTGAGAATCTTCCGAGGTCAAGCACTCAAGCCCCGCGGCAGCACGCGGTTGGCGGTACGGTGTGCTAACCTTTTAAGGGCTGGTTTTGGGCTGAATATATGGGGTATAGGGGCTGCTTTGAGATTATTCCGGCTTATAACGGTTGCTGCAGTGATCATTGTGTCTGCCGGCGTTTCGTTCGCCGGACCTCGCCAGGGAAACGGTAAACCCAATCTCGACTATGTGCTCTCGATGATGGATCGTGCGGCCGAGGACTTTAAGAGCCTCACCGCGGATATCGAGCACACCAAATACACCGCAGTGGTGCAGGACAAGTCGGTGGAAACGGGCGAGATTTACGTCCGCAAAGATCAGAAGCTGCGAATTGATTTCCAGCGCCCGGACCTGCGGACAATTCTGCGCAATGGAGACAACCTGTATATCTACACGCCAAAAATCAACCGGGTGGAGGAATACAACATCGGCAAGAATCGCGCGATGGCGGATCAATATCTGGCGCTGGGATTTGGGACGCGCGCGGAAACGTTGAAAAAAAATTACGACGTGACGCTTTCGGGCGAGGAAGACCTGGACGGACACAAGGCGGTGGTGCTGGACCTGGTGCCCAAGTCGGATGATTTCCGGAAACAGATTAGCAAGGTGCAGATCTGGGTAGACGAGGCATCGTGGCTGCCGGTGCAGCAGAAATTTCTGGAAGCTGGTTCGGGCGACTATGTGCAGTCGCATTATTTGAAGGTGATGAAGAATTTGAAGATTAATGACAATCGATTTAAGGCGGATTGGCCGAAGGGTACGCGGGTGGAGAAGCCGCGGGGATAGATTTAAGGAAAAGGCAACTACTTACCACAGAGGGCGCTGAGGGGAACAGAGGACGCGGAGAAGTTGTGCAGGCTTTTCTAGTCTGCATCGATTGAACAAGACAAATCAAATCTTGCTGGGGAATAAATCTTGCGGACATGGGGCGCAGCAGTGCTGCGCCCCTACACGGTCTGATGGTGGGCGACGATTTTCGAGTTGAGGCTAGGCTGAATTTGCGGCCCGCCTCGGAAGGCGGCCCCTACATGAACGGCCGAAATGAGTTGCTCAACGGTCGGGATGACGGCATGTTGCGTTCGACACCGGAACAACGACGGGCTAGGGACTGGTGGTTTCGCGCTGGAGGAGTTTTTCTTTGCGCTGCAAGCCCCAGCGATAGCCGGCTAGTTGGCCATCGGTGCGGATGACGCGATGGCAGGGGACGACGATGGAGACGGGGTTGGTGGCGCAGGCGCGGGCGACGGCGCGAACGGCTTCGGGCTTGCCTAGAGCGCGCGCGACTTGCGTGTAGGTCTTGGTGGTGCCGCGCGGAATCTTTTGCAGTTCCTGCCAGACGCGGCGCTGGAACGCGGTGGCTTGCACATCGAGCGGCAGATCGAGACTTGGCGCATCGCCTTCAACACGGCGCACAATTTCCTGAACCCATTGCGCATTACCGGCTGCACTGCGCTCGATGGAAGCGCGGGGATATTCTTTGCGCAACGCGTCGATCAATGAGCCTTCCGTGTCGCCAAGATAAACGGCGGAGACGCCGCGCTGCGTGCCCGCCACGAGTACCTTTCCCAACGAAGTTTTTGCCAGCGTGTAGGTGATTTCCATGCCAGGAGCTCCTTTTTTGTATGAAGCAGGCGTCATGCCCAACTGCGCGCCAGCTTTTTCGTAAATGCGGCTGGGCGAGCCGTAACCACAGGAATAGAGTGCGTCGGCGATACTGCTGCCTTCGCGAAGAAATTTCTTGAAGCGCGCGAGGCGGAATGCCTGGGCGAATTCGCGGGGGGAAAGACCGGTGGTGCGCTGGAAGGCACGACGCAATTTTGCCGGTGACGTTTTGAGTTGCTGGGCGAGTTCGCCGAGGCGGAAAGTCTCGTCGGTGGAGTTGGCCAGCAGGTCCGAGGCGCGCTTGACCAGGGCGGTTGCTTCGGCCTGCTCTTGCGGACGGCAACGGCGGCACGGGCGATAGCCGTTGCGTTCAGCTTCCTGGGTGGTGCGGAAGAAGACGGCATTCTGGCGCAGCGGACGGCGCGCGGGGCAAGACGGGCGGCAGTAAATGTGCGTGGAGCGAACGGCGAAAACGAAACGGCCGTCGGCACGAAGGTCACGTTGCAGGGTGGCTTGCCAGAAATCGTTGGCGGTGCGCGGCGGAATCGTGGGGGGTTGCGATTTGTAATGTTGCGTGTTCATGGAGGTAGAGTACGCTTCGTCTTTAGTTTGATCTATCCGATTTGCGCTGCCAAATGTGGGGTGAGGAAAAGTCATATTGGTGCGAGAGAGCGAGGATTTTGGATTTGGCGAGCCTTCAGGGGCTGAAGCCCGTTCTTGCTCGATGCTTACGTCGCGGCTGAAGCCGCGACCTACAAAGCTGGGGCTGAGCTGCATGTGTCGGACAAGGGTGGTTCGATTGCGGGGAAGAAAGGCGACCCCAAGACCCGGGTAGCACAAAACGCAACCCGGGGCACCCTTCGTCGTTTTTGAATTTCGTTAGGCTTCAGGGGCTGCAGCCCTTTCTCGCACTTTGCTTACGTCGGCCCTTCGAAGCTCAGGATGAACTGAAGCCGCGATCTACAGACCTAGCTTCGATTGCGGGGAAGAAAGGCGACCCAAGACCCGGGTAGCAGAAACAGCAACCCGGGGCACCCTCCGTCAATTTTGGATTTCGCGAGCCTACAAACGTGAGATCGTGCGGATATGGAGCGCAGCAGTGCTGGCCCCGACAAGGTCTGACTGACTCTACGGTCGGGGGTTGGGTCAGGCTTCGGTGGCTACGGGGAGGGACTCGTCGGTTGTGGCTGGGTCTGGGTGTGGGGCGGCGATTACCAGGAGGACGGCGATTAGGATCACGGTGCTGGCGAGGATGGTGCGGAGGCTGAAGGGTTCGTTGGCGAGAAACCAGCCGAGCAGAAGGGCTACCACGGGATTGACGAAGGCGTAGGTGGCGACGCGCGCGGCGGTGCTGTGTTTGAGCAGGTAGGCATAGGCACTGAAGCCCAAGGCGGAGCCAAAGACGATCAAGTAGAGCAGCCCGAGCCAGGAACGCAGAGAGACTGCGGCCCATTGGAAATTATGCAAGTCGCCGCGCAGGAAGGATACGATTAGCAGCGCAGTGCCACCAGCGAGGGTCTCCATCCCTACTGCAAGCATTGGGGAACGCGGCAACGGATGATGCCGGGAATAGATGGAACCTGCCGCCCAAGCCAGCGAGGCCACGATTAGCGCCAAGGCGCCCCAGGGGTCGATACGATCAGCGCCGCCAAGATGCTTAGGACCAACGAGGATCACCATGCCGGTGAATCCCAGAACAAATCCGGCAAGAACACGAGGAGCGGGGCGCCGTCCTCCGGGACGCAGCCATTCGATGAGAACCATCCACAGGGACACAGTGGAGACAAGAAGCGCGGCCAAGCCGGAAGAAACGATTCGCTCTGCCCAGCAAACCGTGCCGTTGCCGCATAGGCAGAGTAGAACGCCAACGACGATGGTGGTGCGCCACTGGACAAGGGTAGGTTTTTCGCCGGAAAGATGGCGAAATAGAGGATAAAAGACGATGCCGACTATAAAGAAGCGAAGTCCCGAGAGTAGATGAGGAGGAAAGGATTCAACGCCGACCTTCATTCCAAGGTACGTTGCGCCCCACAAAATGTAGACAGCGACGAAGCAGAGCAGAATCAGAGAACGATTAGCAGGAGCAGAGATTTTAGGCGCGCGATTCCCACCGAGAGGAGCGGAGTGAGAGTTTGTCGTTGAGGGAAGCAATGGGTTCAAATCGTAATGGAACGGGTTGGCGAAAAGGAGCACCATATTGGTGCATTGCGGGCGGCGGTTTGTGGTCCATTGATCAGGATTAAAATATCGATGTGGTTTAGATGTTGATCCAGAGCGCCGAAAGTGGCAAAGTTGCGCTGGGTAGTGGTTCTAAGCGGAACGCAGTACTAAAACTAGGTGTTTCACCTTAGGACACTGCGAAAATTTTGCACAGATTGACAGGGGTCTGAGGAAATGTCATTTTAGGCCACCAATAGATGGGTTCACGGGTCATTCAGAAATTTAACTTAAAGGAATTTGGGCCACGGCACTGGTTCGGGGGTAGCGATTTTCTGTTCGCTGATGGGCGACATGGCAGCTAGCAACCGCGCGTTAGCTTGGGAAGATTTGCCGTCGCAGTCGAAGTCAGTAGCACAAACCGTTCGTACTCCAGTAATACCGGAAAGACCGGACCGCCCGCAGGTTCCGGCATTGCGAGTGATGCCGCTGTTGCGCACTCCGCAGCCGCGCCAGTTTGTGCGCGTGCCAACCCACGCGGTGGGCGTGTACGAAGAGCACCGGGAAAGTCCGCGAGCGTCGCTGAAACTGCCGCTGCAGCTTAGAAGCGTAGCAGGCGTTGCGGAGGAGTACCCGATTACGCTGGTGACGCGGGATATCAGTTCTTCTGGCGTGTATTTCCTGTGCCCAAAAACGCTGGCCATCGGAACGCGAATCGAATTGGATATTGTGTTGGTGAGCCGGCCGCTGGGTTATGGCAACGTGGTGGTGTCGTCGAAGGCGAGGATTTGCCGCGTGGAGTCCGCGAACATGCCGGGGTGGTATGGAGTGGCGGCAAGTTTTGAAGATTTTGCGTTCGACCGCGACGATCATATACCGAATCGATTTTCGGCGGATTAACGCTTCCCTCTCACCTTCGGACCGAGATGGAAACCAAAGACCCACCCTCACAAACCGAGAGTGGGGCACCCGAAATGCTTCAGAGGTGAAGCCCCTCTCTTTCCATCATCGATTTCCGGCGGACTGAAAGTTCCCTTTTATCTTCGGACCTAGAAGAAAAACCCAAGACCCGGGTAGCAGAAACCGCAACCCGGGGCACCCTCTGTCGTTTTTGATCTCGCAAACTTTCGGGACGCTTCGCGAAGCGCTCGGGATAATTCTGTTACTCTGGCGGAGATGACTACGA
>DASXLU010000203.1:0-5176 GCA_036496065.1 Candidatus Acidiferrum sp. | reverse complement strand
GTTAACTTTTGCATGGGAAAGTAGCTGTACGATAGCGAACGAGCGGATTTGTGTGGGGAAGCAGTAGGAAAAGGGAAGAGCGACAGCAGGTCGCGGAGGAATGGGAATGGCAAGCGTGGAAGAACGCGTCAAACAAATTATTGTTGAACAACTCGGTGTGGACGAAGCCGAAGTCACACCAACCGCGTCCTTTGTGGACGACCTGGGTGCCGATTCGCTCGACCAGGTGGAATTAGTAATGGCATTTGAAGAGGCCTTCGGTATCGAAGTGCCCGACGAGGACGCCGAGAAAATGGCCACCGTGAAAGACGCCATCGACTACATTGAGAAACACGCCAAAGCCAAGTAAGCCGCAGGCTATTCCCCGCACGAAGGAGCAAGCAAGTTGACTCGCCGGGTCGTCGTTACAGGCGTTGGATTGGTCTGTGCGCTGGGCATCGGCACCGAGGAAAGCTGGAAAAACCTCGTTGCCGGCAAAAGCGGGGTAGGCACGATTACGCATTTTGATACCGCGGATTTCGACTGCAAGATCGCCGGCGAAGTGAAAAACTTCGACCCATTCCTCTGGATCGAGAAAAAAGAACTCAAGAAGATGGGCCGCTTCATCCAGGTTGCGCTGGCTGGCGCCGATTTCGCCGTGAAGATGTCCGGCTGGAAGCCCGAAGATTCCGACCTCGATGAAGTTGGCGTGTATGTGGCTTCAGGCATCGGCGGATTCGACATCATCGAACGCGAACACATCAAGTTGATGCAGGGCGGTCCCGGGAAAATTTCGCCGTTCTTCATTCCTTCAGCGATCGTCAATCTGGCTTCGGGTCACATCTCCATCCGCTACGGCGCGCGCGGGCCAAATTCGGCCACGGCTACCGCCTGCTCAGCTTCGGCCCATGCTATCGGCGATTCCTTCAAGATTATCGAACGTGGTGCGGCAGAAATGATGATTTGCGGCGGCACCGAAGCCACGATTACGCCCATGGGCATTGGTGGATTTGCTTCTATGCGCGCGCTTTCGACTCGCAATGACCAGCCCGAAAAGGCCAGCCGCCCCTTCGACGCGGGCCGCGATGGCTTTGTGGTTGGCGAAGGCGCGGGCATTCTGATTCTCGAGTCTCTCGAACACGCCACCAAGCGCAACGCTCCCATCCTGGCCGAGATTGTCGGCTATGGAATGAGTGGCGATGCTTTCCACATTACCCAGCCGGCTGAAAATGGCGATGGCGCGTTTCGCGTGATGCGCGCGGCGCTGAAAGACGCCAAGCTCTCTGCCAACGACATTGGCTACGTGAATGCCCACGGCACTTCCACTCCGCTGGGCGATGCCATCGAAACCACCGCCATGAAGCGCCTATTCGGCGAGCGTGCCACCAGTAAGCAACTCGCGGTCAGTTCCACCAAATCCATGACGGGACACCTGCTAGGAGGCGCTGGCGGGCTCGAAGCCGGCATCAGTGTTCTCGCGTTGCGCGATCAGATTCTGCCGCCTACGATTAACCAGGAAACTCCAGACCCGGCATGTGATCTCGACTACGTGCCCAACGTGGCGCGCAAAACGAGCGTCGACTATGCGCTTTCGAACTCTTTCGGATTTGGCGGCACCAATGCCGCTTTGATTTTCAAGCGGTGGACAGGGAAGTAGTCACTGCGGCATATTAGGGTTAGCAAGCTGAGCTTGGGATTTCCGCCCAGAGTTTCGGAATCCCGGCTGATCGAGACTTCTCGATCGCTCCCTCGTTGAGGTCCTTCGCCTCGTTCAGATTGAGCAGACCCATTAGTACACATCGAATCGGAAGGAAATCCCGTGAACATTATCGTGTGCATCAAGCAGGTGCCGGCGAAAGATGCGCCGCTAGCCATCGCTGGAAACTGGATTAAAGAAACCGATATCGGCTTCGAGATGAACGAGCCCGATAGCTACGCGCTGGAAGAAGCTCTGCGCCTTAAAGAAAAGCATGGTGGCGAAGTGATCGCCCTCTCGATGGGACCGGAGCGCGTGAAGCAGACGATCAAGGAATCCCTTGCCAAAGGCGCGGACCGTGGCATTCATATCGCCGATGATAATTTTGCGCAGCTCGATCCGCTAAACTCCGCAAAGGTCTTGGCTGCTGCCATTGCCAAAGAGAAATGCGATCTCGTATTGACGGGCTTGCAGAGCGACGACCACGGTTTCGGGCAGACCGGAGTTCTTTTGGCTGCGCTGCTGAATCTGCCGCATGCCACCATCATCATGCAGATCGAAGTGCAAGACGGAAAGATGAAGCTCAAGCGCGAACTGGAAGCTGGATGGTTCCAGAATATCGTGTGCCCGCTACCTGCTGTCCTCTCGATTCAGTCGGGCATCAACAAAGTTCGCTACGCAACGCTGAAGGGCATCATGGCCGCCAAGAAAAAAGAAATCGCCACCATCACCAGCGAGTCGCTGGGCGTGACTGCGGAGCCGACGCAGAAGATCGAAAAGATTTACGTGCCAACCAAAACTAAAAAGACTGAATTCCTCACCGGCACCCCGAAAGAAGCGGCCGCGAAGCTCATAGAAAAGCTCAAGTTCGAAGCGAGAGTGATCTAGCCATGAAAATACTCGTCATTACGGAACAACGGCAGGGCAAATGGAATAACGCCAGCTTCGAAACGTTGGTCGCCGCACAGCAAATCGCTGGCGCCGCGTCCGGCACAATCAGCGTTGCTGTTGTCGGAAAAGATGTCGCAGCTTTGGCGGACGAACTGGCTACCAAGAAAGTTGTGGAAGTCATTTCCGTGCAGCATGACCTGCTCGACAGTTATACGCCAGATGGTTATTGCGTGGCTCTCAAAGAAGTCGTCGAACAAGCCAAGGCAGACTTGGTCTTATTCCCGCACACCTATCAGGTGCGCGATTTCGCTCCTAAACTCGCGGCCTCTCTCGGCAAGGGAATGGTGGGCGATTGCATCAGCTTTCGCAACGAAGGCGGTAAGCTGGTTTTTGTCCGCCAGATGTTTCAGGGCAAGACTGCGGCCGACGTCACTTTCACTGGCACCGCTCCTTGGTTTGTATCGTTCCAGTCCGGAGCTTTTCGCGCAGATTTGCTCGAGGCCAATCCCAGCGGCAAAGCGCCCGTTAACGCAGCGAAGATTGAACTGAAGCCCGAAGACATTCGTACCAAGCCGCTCGAACTTTTCAAGGAAGCCAAGTCTGCGGTGGACTTGACGCAAGCGTCGCTGATCGTCGCTATCGGCCGCGGCATCAAGGCACCGGAAAATATTCCGCAAGCGCAGGCGCTCGCCAAGGCGATGGGCGCTGAAATTGCTGCCTCACGTCCAATCTGCGACGAAGGTTGGCTCCCGATGGAGCGTCAGATCGGCAGTTCCGGCCAGACGGTTTCCCCGAGGCTCTATCTCGCGTTGGGCATCAGCGGAGCCATTCAGCACGTCGTCGGCATGAAAGGCGCGCGCACCATCGTCGCCGTCAACAAAGACCAGAACGCGCCCATCTTTGAGATTGCAGACTACGGCATCGTCGGCGACATTTTCGAAATCATCCCCGCCCTAACCGAAGAACTGCAGAAGTCCAAGGGCTAACACGTCTTCAAACGCTTGTTTGATAGAATTGCCTCATGGCCATCGAACGGGAACAACTGGAAGCAGATGTACTGATCGTGGGTGCGGGACCAGCCGGCCTGAGCTGCGCCCTGCACCTGGCAAATCTCATTAAGCAGCACAATGTCTCGGGCGGCAAGCCGGAGCTGTCGTCCGAAAATATTTACATTTTGGAAAAAGGACGCGAGATCGGCGCACACCAGCTTTCCGGCGCAATCATGAATCCAAAAGCGCTGGCGGAACTGGTGCCCGACTTCCAGAAGAGCGCGCCACTCGATACTCCCGTCACCGATTCGGCCGCGTTGATCTTCACGCAAAGAAAATCATATCGCGTACCCATCACACCGCCGCCCTTCCAAAACTCCGGTAACTTCGTCGTTTCCCTGAATAAGCTCGTCAAGTGGATGGGCGGGCTGGTTGAAGCCGCAGGTGTCAACATCTTCAAAGAATTTGGCGGCACCGATCTGATTTATGAAGGCGACGGCGTAGCTGGCGTAATAACGGAAGACAAGGGCCTCGACAAGAATGGCAAGCCCAAAGCCAACTTCACGCCAGGATATGAACTACGCGCCAAAGTCACGGTGCTAGCCGAAGGTACTCGCGGCTCGCTCACCAAGCAACTCGTCGCAAAAAAAAATCTCGACAACATCAATCCGCAAACTTACGGCATTGGCATCAAGGAATTGTGGGATGTGCAGCCCGGTAAAATTAAGCCAGGCTACGTGGCGCATACGCTTGGCTGGCCGATTTCGACCAAGATGTATGGCGGTGGCTGGATTTATGGCCTCGCAAACAATCGCGTCTCCATCGGCTTGGTAGTTGCCCTTGAATACGAGGATTCGCGCTTCGACCCGCACGCCGCATTTCAACAGTGGAAGACGCATCCCTTCGTACGTAATCTCCTCGACGGCGGCAAGCTCGTTCGTTACGGCGCAAAATCTCTTCCCTACGGCGGCTGGTATTCCATGCCGCGAAATTATCTGGACGGCGCTTTGATCATTGGCGATTCTGGAAGTTTTCTGGATTCGCAGCGTCTGAAAGGCATTCACCTGGCGATAAAGAGCGGAATGCTCGCCGCCGAAACTATTTTCGAAGCGCTCAAGAAGCAAAATTACTCCGCGAACTCACTGCAGGCCTATCCACAGAAAATCGACGCCAGCTACATCAAGACCGAGTTGTGGAAAGTTCGCAACTTTCATCAGGGTTTTCACAACGGCTTGTTCGAAGGATTTATCAACGCCGGCATCGGTGAGTTCACCGAAGGTCACGGATTACACGATCCCATGCGGGTGCATCCGGGCTACGAGCGATACAACCAAATTTATGGCAGGTCCGCGCCCGAACGCTTCAAAGGCGATGGCAAGTTCACGTTTGATCGACTCACCGACGTCTACCACTCAGGCACGCGCCACGACGAAGACCAGCCCTGCCATTTGAAGGTGCGCGACCTGAATATTTGCTCGACGCGCTGCGTGGAAGAGTACGGTAACCCTTGCCAGTATTTTTGTCCTGCCGCGGTTTACGAAATGACTAAAGAAGGAGCCGGCCTGAGGCTGAAAATTAATGCCGCGAATTGTGTCCATTGCAAAACCTGCGACATTGCCGA
>DASXLU010000202.1:0-4423 GCA_036496065.1 Candidatus Acidiferrum sp. | reverse complement strand
GTGCACGCCTGCACTTCTTCGGCAGTCCAACCGGGAGCCACTTCGCGCAAGACCAGGCCTTCGCCGGTAACATCGATCACCGCGAGATCCGTCACGACCACGTCAGTGCATTCGATTCCGGTCAGCGGATACGTGCACTTTTTCACGATTTTCGGCGAGCCATCCTTGGTGTTGTGTTCCATGCAGACGATCAATTTCTTCGCGCCCGCAGCAATGTCCATCGCCCCGCCGATGCCGCCGCTTCCCTTCGAACCCGGAATTTTCCAGTTGGCCAGATCGCCTTTTTCGGAAACCTGGAATCCGCCCAGAACGGCCACGTCCAGATGTCCGCCACGCGACATTAAGTGCGCATCGGCTTGGTGAAAAAAAGACGCGCCAGGAATCAGCGTGACCGGCACTTTCATCGCGTCAACCAGATCAAAATCCTCTTCGCCGGGTTTTGCGCGCCGGCCCATTCCCAGAATTCCATTCTCGCTGTGGAAGTACACCGTCAGATCTTTCGGCAAATAATCCGCGATCAGATTCGGAATGCCCCACCCCAGATTGACGTAGGCGCCATCGGTGAGTTCGCGCGCGGCACGTTGCGCGATCTGTTCGCGCGTGAGTCGCGGTTTTCCGCTAGATATTATTTCCGCCATATTTCCGCTCCCGTCCGGCTAGCCCGCGAAGTGCATGCCTTGCGCTCGCACGATGCGATGCACAAAAATTGCCGGCGTAATTACATTTTCCGGCTCGATCGCGCCCACCGGTACGATTTCGTCCGCTTCGACGATGGTAAGTTTCGCGGCCATCGCCATGATCGGATTAAAATTTCGCGCGGCCAGCCGGTACGTCAGATTGCCAAGCTCATCGACCTTCTCCGCCTTGATCAACGCGTAATCCGCGTGAATTGGACTTTCCAGGATGCAGCGCTTGCCATCAATCACGCGTTCTTCTTTGCCGATAGCTACTTCGGTTCCCACTCCCACCGTAGTGTAGAAGCCGAGAAGGCCGGCCGCCGCCGTGCGCATGCGTTCGCACAGGATTCCTTGCGGCACCAATTCACAAGTGACTTCGCCCTTCGCAAAACGTTCCTGGAAATAAGTCGAATGCGGACCGGGAAATGACGCGATCACGTGAGCAACCTGGCCATTTTTAAACATGATGCCGAGCTCGCCTTCGCGCGTGCCACAATTGTTGCTGATGGCGGTGATTCCTTTAATACCTTTGCGCGAGAGCGCCTGAATCAAATTATTGGGAAATCCCGCGCCACCGAAGCCGCCAAACATGATCCGCGCGCCGTCAGGGATATCCGCAACAGCCGCATCCAGAGAAGAAAGTATTTTCGATTTCATCCGCCGCTCAGTACAAATCAGGATTGAAGTTCTCCTTAGATTGTTCACAACCGGCGAAGATTGTGCAACCCCGTGGGAAGCTACTGAGTGGAGCGACAACCAGACAGTGAGAAAAATAAAAAGAGGGCACCTTGTGAGTGCCCTCTTCGACCTGGAATGACGTTTTATGTTTGGGATGAACTTAACGGGTGATGTTTGCCGCTACGATCACGTCGCTGCCCGGTGTCTGGTTCTTGGCCATCTGCTCTTCGACTTTGCCGCGGGGAATCTGTGTTCCGCGCGAACTTCCTGCCACCCAAATTTCGGCGAGGAAATACTGTTCGCCAACGCGGTGGAATACCAGCACGGTCTTATTGGATGGATTCAGTTTTTCCGTGTGCTGCGTGAGGGTGAGGCTTGAAGTGCCCTCATCCGTATTGCGAATGTTCAGCGCATCCGGCGACCTTTCTATAGATTGAACCGAATACTCCCCGGCTGGAAACGTCTTCTTGCCGACAACAAAGTCAAAGGGAACCTTGCCTGAAACATGGATGGTTTGCGCGTGAGCGCCAGAAACAACCAGCAGCAGGCCCAATGCAAAAATCGCGGAACGTAGGGTTTTCATAAATCCTCCTCGGATTCAGCAAGAGCGAAAGCCAACTGCGGGTTGACGCCGGTTGTTCTTTCTGCCGTGCTTTCTGCAAGATTTAAATTCGACCGACGCCTGATGTAGAAGCAGGATCAGTGCCAATCTCGTCGTTCTTGGCAAAAATTCGCCACTGCCGTTCAAGCCGTTGATTCGATGCGGATTCGCAAAAATCGGCAATCCCGCCCGCCAAGAAAAGGCCGTTTCCAGGGCTTCCGTACTAACCGTTCGGTTAATGAGCGCAATCGTTGCGGTTAGTAGCAGGTTCTTTACATTTCAGAACCAAGTTGGCTGCTGCCACAGTGGTGAAATGTGGTACACCTTTGTGTAGACGGAGCGAGATGAACCCGCGAATCATCGGCGTAGCTGGGCCATTCCAGGATATCGTCCACGTCGTGCCCGAAGGTGAAGTGTCTCTCGGACGCGATTCGGCGAACCAGATGTGGTTCGCCGATCCCTCGTTGTCGCGCCGCCACTGTTTGTTGATCCGCAACGGCACGAAGGTAATTGTGCGCGATTTGGGTAGCCGGAACGGCACGCGCGTAAACGGAATGCCGGTGGAAGAGCACGAACTGCAGCACGGCGACCAGATCACTGTCGGCGCATCGCTGCTTTTATTCATGCATGACGAAGAAGAAATGTTCCCTGGAAATATCGAAGAGAACGTGGACACAACGGAGTTTAAGGGAATCGCCAGCCTGCTTGGCGGAATGGAGCCCGAGGCATATCGAACGGCACAGGGAGCCGCTGCTAAAATCGCGGAGACACCGCTCGATACACGGCACCTGAATGCGCTTTTGCGGTTCGCCGCGGCAATTGGCCGGATTCGCGATCTGGAATCGATGCAGTGGCAGCTGTTGGGATTTATGTTCGACGTCGTTCCGGCGGAACGCGGCGCTTTGCTGATCACCGACGATTCCGGCGAAACGATTTCGTCCGTAACGTGGGATCGTGCACAAGGCCCCGGACATCCCCTGGCGTTCAGCGACGAACTCATAAAACACGCCACGCGCGAACGGCGCCCCGTGCTAGTTCACGAAGGCAGCAAAGACAAGCCTTTGCTGAAAACTTCGGATCCGAAGCATCGTGTTGCGTCGCTGGTTTGCGTGCCTTTGGTAGCTGCGGAAAAAGTCCTGGGAGTGATGTACCTCGACAGCGCTTCCGAGCAAACTCCGCTCGTCGACAAACACCTGCTAATCCTCAAGGCTGTTGCGGATATCGCGGCGCTCGCAGTGGACAATCTGCGTTACTGGGAGCAACTGGCGCAGGAAAATCAAACCCTGCGCGCGGAAATCGATCTGGAACACGACATGATCGGCAACAGTCCAGCGATGCGCCGCGTGTTCGACTTCATCCGTCGTGTGGCGCCCACGGATTCCACCGTATTGATTCAAGGAGAGAGCGGAACTGGAAAAGAGTTGGTGGCGCGAGCGATCCACCGCAACAGCACACGAACAACGGCGCCGTTTGTAGCCATTAATTGCGCGGCAATCACCGAAAGTTTGCTGGAAAGCGAGCTATTTGGTCACGAGAAAGGAGCGTTCACCGGGGCTGCAACGCAAAAACGGGGCAAGGTGGAAGTAGCGGACGGAGGAACGCTGTTCCTGGACGAAATCGGCGAACTCGCCATGGGCCTGCAAGCAAAATTGCTGCGTGTTTTGCAGGAACGCGAGTTCGAACGCGTCGGCGGCACGCGCTCAATTCCCTTGGACATTCGGCTGGTGGCTGCGTCGAACCGCAATCTGGCCGCAGCGGTGGAAGCCGGCGGATTCCGGCGCGATCTGTTTTATCGGCTGAACGTGGTCAGCGTGACGTTGCCACCTCTGCGCGAGCGACGCGAAGACATTGAGGCCATGGCCAACCATTTCGTGATGAAGGCCAGCCGCAAATGCAATGCGACGTACAAGACATTCTCTCCGGCGGCCGTAATCTGCATGAAGAATTACGAGTGGCCGGGAAATGTTCGCGAACTCGAAAACGCCGTGGAACGCGCCGTGGTCCTCGGATCGAGCGACATCATCCAACCCGAGGATTTGCCCGACAGCCTGGCGGAGGTAAGTGAATCCGAAGGCGACTCCGCAACTTTTCTAGGGTCCATCAAGGAAAGAAAGAAACAACTGATCCTGCAGGCGTTTCAGCAGGCAAATGGAAATTACATTGAAGCGGCCAAGGTGTTGGGGATTCATCCGAATTCCCTGTTGCGGCTGATCCGGAATTTAGGATTGAAGGGCTTGACGAAGGCGGCGGGACCGGGCTCTTAAATCGAAGCGTCTCCGTTGCGGGCTTTCTGTCCGCGACAATTCACCGACCAAACGCAAAAAAAGGGACACGCAACTGGCGTGTCCCCTTTGTCTCCGCACGAGTGGAACTTTGCAGCGAGTGGAATTAATGGCTGGTCAGCGCTGCCACGATCACGTCTTGAGAAGCAGCCTGATGATTCATGGCCATCTGGGTTTCGATCGGG
>DASXLU010000201.1:0-19117 GCA_036496065.1 Candidatus Acidiferrum sp. | reverse complement strand
CTATGCGCTTAGCCAGACTCCTGCTGGGTTCCGGTGGGTCGGTGTGGGGTCTGCAGCACGACGGCGAGCGCAGCACCTTTACTTTGGCAATCGCATTTTCTAGACACAAGCAGCAACGAACACTTCATGCAAACAAAAACCGTCGCGCTCGTTTTCGGCCTCAGTGTCTTACTCAGCGGCTGCGGTTCGCACAAGGCGCCCGCTGCACCGGTCGTGGAGTTCACAAAAATTCCGCCCGCGGCGCAAGGTGGCCGCGAGCGCGTTGATACAATTTCAGGTCGCGTTACCGGAGCTAAGCCAGGCCAGCAAATTGTTATCTATGCCAGGAGCGGCCCTTGGTGGGTGCAGCCTTGGCCCGACAAGCCGTTCATCCCCATTCAAACTGACTCTACGTGGACCACGCCAACGCACTTGGGATTTGAGTACGCGGCGATGTTGGTGGATGCCGGTTACCAGCCTCCCCCCACCATGGACATAGCGCCGGTGCAGGGAGATACCGTCGTGGCGGTAACCATCGCGAAAGGCGTTGGGCCTCCGCAAATCGCGCCCACCAAACAAATCACTTTCAGTGGATATGACTGGACTGTGCGCACAATCGCCGGCGATCGGGGGGGATTGAACAATCTATACGACGGTGACAATGCCTGGATCGATGCCAGTGGCGCGCTGCACCTGCGCATCAACAAAAAGGCCGGAAGATGGACCTGCGCCGAGGTGGAAATGACGCGCAGCCTTGGCTATGGCACGTACAACTTCGTGGTGAGAGATACAACCCACATCGAGCCTGCGGCCGTGTTGAGTCTGAACACATTCGATGACTGGGGCGGCGATCAGCACTACCGCGAAATGGACGTGGAATTCTCGCGCTGGGGCGATGCTGCGACGAAGAACAATGCGCAGTACGGCATCCAGCCATTTTATGCACCCGGGAACGTTGCTCCATTCGTATTGCCCGCCGGAACGTTTACCCATTCCATGCACTGGGAATCGGGGCGCGTAAGCTTCAAGACCGTGCGAGGTTCCGCGATGAAGAGCTCGGCGCCAGCCGTCTCCGAGCATGTCTTCACGTCGGCGGTGCCTTCGCCGGGTCAGGAAAAAGTCGAAATGATGTTTTACGTAATCGCGAGCGACAAGTATCCGATGCAAAAAGACAACGAGGTTGTTGTTGAGAAATTTGAATACCTCCCATGACGGGCGGCGCAGGCCGCGTTGGTTTCGAAGGGTGGCACTCGCGGCCGCTATAGGCTTGGTGTGTTTCTCGTACGCTACCTGGGCCGTCGACCCAGGACGCATGATTTCGCAATACATTCGAGATCATTGGGGAAGTGACCGGGGATTTACAGGAGGCGCGGTTACGGCCATCGCGCAAACTACCGACGGCTACCTGTGGATTGGAACAGAACGAGGCCTCATTCGTTTTGACGGATTCAATTTCCGGACATTCCCACAGGCCACACCCACTACATTTGCGATTGGTCCTGTGCAGGCTCTTGCTGCAGACAATAAGGGAGATTTGTGGATACTTCTGCAGAACACCAGAATCCTGCGCTACCACGCGGGTAAATTCGAACTGGGCCGGGAGGAGGCGGAGTTCGGCCTCACATCACTTGCCAGGAAAATAGATGGCTCCGTTGTCTTCGCTTCTCTGACACTGGGAACGCTCACCTACGAACACGAGAAATTCGAGGTGCAAGCATCATCGGACCAGCAACCACCAGCCAGATCGAAGTTCAACGCCGACAGTGAGCCTACTGATGTCGCGTCATCCCGATGGAGCTGGGCGACAGGCGTTATAACTCATCGCTTTGCCGAGCCAAATTCCGCGGTAATTGCAATCGCTGAAACGTCCGATGGCAAACTGTGGCTGGGCACTCGCGATAAGGGACTGTTCTACAAAAAGGACGGACAAGTCGTTCCGGCCGGAAAGGGAAGGCCGGACAGCAAAATTAATTGCTTGCTCGCTCTGGAAAAACAGGAGTTATGGGTAGGAACAGACAAGGGCCTGGTGCGTTGGGATGGTGAAAAATTCACTTCTGTCGGAGTTCCGGTCGTTTTGCGCCAAGCGCAGATCCTCTCCATGATCCGTGATCGCGATTCGAACATTTGGGTGGGAACTGCGAAGGGATTGCTGCGCGTGAATGGACAAGATGTAGCGGCAGATAGCCCAGGCACTTGGAGTACTGGACCAATCACCGCCCTATTCGAAGACCGCGAAGGCGACGTGTGGGTGGGAAGTTCGCATGGGATCGAGCGTCTTCGCGACAGCGCGTTCGTGACGTATGTTGCCGGAGATCTGCAATCGGAAAGCAGTGGCCCGATTTACGTCGATCCACAGGAACGTGTGTGGTTCGCGCCGTTCGAGGGCGGGTTGCATTGGATGCAGGGTGAAAAAAGTGGAAAGGTCGAGGCCGACGGACTTGCGGAAGATGTGGTGTACTCGATCGCAGGCAGCGGAGACGAACTATGGGTCGGCAGGCAACGCGGGGGCTTGACGCGCATAAACACGGCCGGCGGGAAGCTTGCCGCGAAAACATTCAGGCGCGCTGACGGCTTGGCGCAAGACAGCGTCTATGCGGTGCATGAAGGCGCCGACGGCACGGTGTGGGCGGGTACGTTAAGCGGTGGCGTCAGCGCACTGAAGAATGGACGTTTCACAACCTACACAACTGAAAACGGCATGTCGTCGAACACAATATCTTCGATTGCGGAAACTTCCGACGGCATTCTGTGGTTCGCCACACCAAATGGAATCAACACGCTGCAAAACGGGCACTGGCGCGTGTTGCTACCCCAAGATGGATTGCCTTCCGAAAATGTGAATACTTTCCTTCCGGATTCGCAAGGCGTGCTTTGGATTGGAACCGCCTCAGGGCTTGCGTTCTATCGATCGGGGCACATAAGCATCCCAGCGGGCTTGCCCGACTCCATGCACGAGCAAATTCTGGGAATCGCCGAAGATAAGAAAGGCTGGCTATGGATTTCCACCTCAAATCACGTCCTTCGCGTACCGCGCGAAAAATTGCTGAACGGCGAACTGGCCGAGACAGACGTAACCGACTACGGGCTGGAGGATGGCTTGCGCGGTCTTGAAGGTGTGAAACGAGACCAATCGGTATGTCTCGATTCGCTCGGGAAAATTTGGTTCTCCATGAATCGTGGACTTTCCGTTGTGGACCCGGCTCGCGTCTCGCGTATTTCCGCTCCCGCCATTGTGCATGTCGAAGGAATGATATCCGATGGCAATCCCGTGGGCCTTCAAGGGCCCGTGCGTATTGGCGGCGCACATCGCAGGATTACGTTTAATTTTGCGGCGCTGAGTCTGTCTGTTCCCGAGCGGGTCCGATTCAAATACAAACTCGATGGTGTGGACGAAGGCTGGAGCGGGGCGGTTCCCGAGCGGGAAGTAACCTACAACAATCTTGGGGCGGGCTCTTACAATTTCCGCGTGATCGCTAGCAACAGCGATGGGCGCTGGAACGGCGCGGAATCTGAATTGCCATTCGAGATCAAGCGCGCGTACTGGCAAACGTGGTGGTTCCGTCTTTCCACCGCCGTGGCATTGGGATTGGCCATTTTGCTGGTGATCCGGCTTCGGGTGCGAGCACTATCTGCGCAATTGAACATGCGCTTCGAGGAACGGCTCGCCGAGCGGACAAGGATCGCGCAAGAATTGCACGACACATTGTTGCAGGGTTTTCTGAGTGCGTCGATGCAACTGCACGTGGCGAACGAACGCTTGCCGGCGGATTCTCCCGCGAAACCGATGCTTGGTCGCGTGTTGGAACTTATGAACAGGGTGATTGACGAAGGGCGTAACACCGTTCGAGGGCTGCGCTCTCCGGAATCCAGCAATGAGGCTTTGGAAGAATCGTTTTCGCATTTGCAGCAGGAGCTGTCTACCTCGACGAATACGGGATTTCGGGTCATCGTGGAAGGTAATGCGCGGCCTTTGCGGCCGGGAATCCGCGACGAAATTTATTTCATTGGCCGCGAAGCGCTCGTGAACGCGTTTCGCCATTCCGGAGCGACCGAGATCGCGATCGAAATCGAATATGCTGCGAACCACTTGCGTATCCTGGTACATGATGACGGTTGCGGCATCGACCCGCACGTCTTGCATGCCGGCCGTGAAGGGCATTGGGGACTCTCGGGAATGCGCGAGCGCGCCGAACGCATCGGTGCACGGTTGCGAGTTTTGAGCCGGGCAGCGGCCGGTACGGAGATCGAGTTGTCGGTTCCGAGCCGCATCGCATTCGCGCCCCAGCAAGCCAAGCCCACCAGGCAATGGCTCTCGAGGCTCTATTCGCGAAAACCGGAAGGAACAGGGACAGCGGTGGGAAGCGACCAACATGACTGAACAGATCGGCATTCGAGTTTTAAGCGTGGACGATCATCCGCTGTTGCGGGAAGGCATCGCGGCGGTCATTAATAGCCAACCCGATATGCATGTAATCGCGGATGCGGCCAGTGCCCATGATGGAATCGAGCAGTTCCGCAAACATCAGCCAGACGTCACGTTGATGGACTTGCGCTTGCCAGACATGAACGGTGTGGACACGCTGATTGCCATCCGTAACGAATTTCCGGCCGCGCGTATCATTATGCTGACCACGTTTGAGGGCGACGTGGAAATTCAACGCGCATTAGAAGCCGGTGCGCGTGCCTACATCTTAAAAAGTATGCCGCCGAAGGAATTGGTCGAGGTAATTCGCCAGGTACACGTCGGCAGAAAACGAATTCCGCCGCAACTCGCTGCTCAACTTGCGGAACACATGAGCGACGAAGCGCTGACCGCGCGCGAAGTTGAGGTGCTGCGCCAGATTGCGGAGGGAAACCGCAATCGCGATATCGGGGAAAAGCTTTTCATCACCGAAGAGACCGTGAAAGTGCACATCAAACACATCATGGAAAAATTGGGCGCCAGTGATCGTACCCAAGCGGTAGCCATCGCGATACGTCGCGGCATTATCCACCTGTAAAATCCTGGAAGTTTTTTTCTGCGACCCCGTACCACTAACCCAAAAGCGTTATGAAAAGATACCGGAATGTCGTGTATCCGTCTTGCTTTCCGTTATATAGCGTGATGCATAAGGCGCATTTCGCGGCGCCACGGAGATTTTTCTGCAAAGGCTTTTTTCGGCGTTTCCGGCTGGTTCCCACGGTATTGGGCTGCTGATTTTGCGGGTGGCGGTGGGAAGCACGTTGATGGCGCAGGGAATTATCTGCGTTCCCTGGCATGGTCCCGCGACGATATATGTGTTGACCGGCGGATTGCTCATGGTGACAGGAGCCTGCATTTTGGCCGGGTTTTTGACGCCCATCCTGGGGATTCTAGCCGGAATCGAATGTCTGTTCGTCGCGCTCCTCTGGGTCCCCATTCCTGGCACGGACTTGCTGGATTCCAAACTCCTGGTCCTGCAGATGATTGCGACGGGCACAGCTCTCTCGCTACTCGGCCCAGGGGCGTATTCACTGGATGCACGCCTCTTCGGATGGCACGAGATCGTAATTCCCCCACCGACACATAAATCTAATGAGTAGTTCTAAAGGATTTTCCCGATGGATTGTCGCATTGGACGGATGTACAGACTTTCTCGGCGTCGTATCCACCAATCGTGGTACATCACGGCACCCCTTGCGACGTAGCTAAAAACTATTCCATCCCGTGATGACTCTTTAGCGACCGCGAGGCACAGTATCACGCGTCGAGGCAATCTGCAGAGCTTCGAAATCCGTTTTGAGCCAGCCACTGAGGAGGGTAGTGTTTTGTTAAGCAGCACACACGAATCCGTAAGCATCAACGAAATACTGAGGAACGACTTTCAGGCCGCGCCCGAGTTACGACTGCTATCGGCGGCGCGGCGAGGAAACCAGGAAGCATTTGGCGAGCTATGCAATCGCCACGCCAAAAAAATCTTCCACGTCACTTTGCGGATTACGCGCAACTATGAAGACGCTGAAGATGCGCTCCAGGAATGTTTTCTCAACGCGTTGGTGCACCTGAGAGACTTTGATGGCCGGTCACTCTTCTCGACTTGGCTGACCCGCATCGCCATGAACGCGGCGCTGATGAAACTTCGCCGCGCGCGTACCTCGCGTGAAACTCCCCTGGAAGGCACGGACGAATTTGGCAAGGAGTTGTCGTATTTCCACTTGCGCGACGGAGCCCCCGATCCGGAACAGACTTATGCCGAGCAGGAGAGCAACAAAATCCTGCACAAGGCTTTGGGTATGCTACGGCCGAGGCTTCGCGCGGCCGTAGAAATCCGCCAACTGCAAGAACGCTCCATGAAAGAGACGGCGCAGACGTTGGGCATTTCTGAAGCCGCGACCAAGGGCAGATTGTTTCAGGCCCGAGCTGCTTTGCGGAAGTCATCGCGGGTGCGGACGATAGCGCAAGCTCGAGTGCGTCGCGCGGCCTAGTATTCCCGGAATCGAGCAATTTCAAGTGTGCAAATAGCTTGGCGAACGTAATTGCCTCGACTGCGTTCCTGAGGCGACAAAGGCCTCGCCGCATTCTGTTCCACTTCCGTGAAGGTGGCCGGGTTTCGAAATTCGGCAAGGAAACGAGGTTCGCTCGAAAACAATCAATCGCCAGGAGAAACACAATGAGTCTTGGGCTGACCATTTTCACCGTAGTGCACGTGCTGTTGAGCTTGATTGGAATACTGGCTGGATTCGTTGTCGTGTATGGTCTGATCACCGCAAAACGGATGGATGGCTGGACCGCAACGTTCCTATGGACGACGATTTTAACGAGCGTGACCGGATTTCTTTTTCCATTCCATAAACTACTCCCGTCGCACATTCTCGGAATCCTCTCGCTGATCGCACTTGCGATTGCGGTGTTTGCGCGATATCGCCGGAGACTGGCGGGCGGTTGGAATCGTGCGTACGCTATATCGGCGGTGATCGCTCTGTACTTCAATGTTTTTGTACTTGTCGCGCAGTTATTCCAGAAGGTTCCCGCACTGAAAGCCTTAGCGCCCACCCAGTCGGAACCGCCCTTCAAAATCGCTCAACTGGCCGTGCTGATTATCTTTGTCCTGATCGGAATTTTCTCCGCGGTTCGCTTCCGCAGCGAACAACTGCATGCCGCCTGAGCATAGGAGCTGATCTGTTCTACAGCGCCGAGGGATCGTAACTGCTGCGCGTCGCGTCGTACGCCGTACCGCCATTGCGTTGTTTCGTTCGCTGTAATTCACGGCGATAGCCTGAGACTAGATCGCCTAGGATGCCGCCCAATCGATTGGCCGCGACTCCTACTAATGCTCCCTTCAGCGCGTCCATACTGTCAGAGCCTTGTGCCGGCCTCGTGATTCCACGCGGGCCTGTGCCCGTTGCTTGTGCTGTGACGGAGCGAGGGTTTCGTCGCGGTCTGCGCGAAGGAAGCAGGGCCGACAGAAGTACGCCCCCTCCAAAGGCCACGGCCATCATCGTGATGGGCCGCTCTTCGAATTGCGTGCGCCAATCAAACGCGTTTTTCACCTTCTCCTCAAGCTCGTTGAAGTTTTCGCTCAGTTCATTGCGAGTCTGATAGATCTGCTGTTCTATTTGATCTGCTCTTTCGCCCATTGCACATTCTCCTTTAACGTCTGTACGGTCTTATCCGGTGTCGGATCGATGGCTTTGAGTTTTGCACGACCAGAAGAAAGCACCATCACGCCGATGATGGACAAAACGGCACCTACGATAAGCGCAGCTGCCCACTCAGGCATCACAACGGCGAGACCGTAGACGGCCGCCAGAAACAAGAAACCCAACCCGTACACGGCAATAAGTGCTCCCGAGGCTACGAACACCGCTGGTTTCGATGCTCGATCCGCTTTCTCCTTCAACTCAGCTTTCGCCAGGCGAAATTCAGAACGGATAATTTGTTGAACATTGCCGATGATGTCCTGAAGCACATCCGAAACGGTTCGCTGCGTTTGCGGTGTAGCCATCTGGGCCTCCTTGCAACAGAACGTGGCGCGTTAGTCGTTGCTGCGCAGGCCACGCGCTATGAGGAAGCCAAGCACGGCTGCAGCCCCCAAACACTGCGCCGGATAGCGCCGGATCAGGTCTTGTATGTCTTGCCCCATGTTCTGCAGATCGGTCTCGCGCAGATAGTCCGCTGTGGATTGCAACCGATCCGCCGCGGTATGACCCAAGTCCGAGAGTTGGTCGCTGCCGGAATGAAGAGACGTCGCGGTGCGGTCCAGCGCGCTGGCTGTGTTCTGGCGCGAATCCTCAAACTTGTCCGCGGCTTTGCGGCCAAGATCGCTAAGGGCGTCCTTTGCCTCCGAAGCCTTATCGGTAATGCTACGCTTCATGCGGGCTGCTGTTCCGGCTGCAGTGCTGGCGACATCCGCAGCTGATTCTCGATTGTTGGCGTCCATGTCGATCCTCCAAAATTTCTGGCCTAACCTAACTGGAAGTTAAAGCTAAGGCGGTCGCAGAATTGCGATTTCTAGACCGTCACGAATGCTAGCGACGGGGAAGCTCGCAGGCCATCCGGTAAAAGGCTTAGAGCCTAATTCCGGCCAAGGTATCGGGCGGGCCGAACTAACTTATATTTAGGAAGCTGCGCGGGAACTTCGTCACTCATTCGTCCGGCCAGAACAGCCTCCGTTGTGAAACTTACGAGCGCCGCACTTATCCCTCAAAAGTTGGCGCAGACAAATTGACTCGGACCAATCAGCTAGCAATTGCATCCTTATATACGGATATACGGGATATACGCATACACGGGGGGGAATTATGGCAGCCAGTTCCTGGAAGGGTTTCATTTCCTTTGGTTTGATCACGGTGCCGATCCGCTTGTTCCCGGCGGCTCGCGAGAAACACGTCGCCTTTCATGAGATCCATCGCGAGTGTGGCACGCGCATTCATCATCAGTTGTATTGCCCTTACGACGAGCGCGTTGTTACTCGCGACGAAGTCGCTCTCGGCTACGAAGTCGATAAGGACAAATTCATCCTGGTCGATCCCGCGGAGCTGAAGAAACTTCAACCGCGTTCCTCAACAGCGATGGAAATCGTTGAGTTCGTGAAATTGAGCGATGTGGATCCAATTTATTTCGAAACTTCGTATTTCGCAGTGCCCGAAGAAGCGGGCGCGCGTGCGTACGCCCTATTGATGAAGACGATGATGGAAATGCGCTACGCTGCAATTGCGAAAGTCACTATGCATCAGCGCGAACGCACCGTGATCATTCGTCCTTACGACAATGGGCTGACGCTGCACACCATTTACTATCCGGACGAAATTCGCCAAGTGAAGAATTACGGTAAGCACGTTGCCAAGGATTTGAAGAAACAGGAAATCAATCTCGCGGAACAATTCGCAAAAGCACTAGTGAAGCCTTTCCGTCCCGAACAGTTTCATGACGAATATCAGGATCGCGTGAAGGAATTGGTGGAGAGCAAGGCCGACGGCAAGCCCGCGCCGACTCCCGAAAAATCGCAGCGTATGGCGCCCGTCATCGATTTAATGTCCGCGCTAAAAAAGAGTCTGGCCGCCAAGCCAAAGGCAGCTAGTGCCACTCCCGCGGCGAAGACAAAGAAACTGAAGAAGACCGCGTAGCGTCCGCTTCCGCCCGAGACCTATTGCGAACCATGCGAAGTGTCTGGGCGGCCCTATGGACTTCGCCGCATCACCTCGGCTTGCGGCCCTTCCCTCGGTAAAACTACAATTGTGTTGCTTCACAACCCTTGCATTTGCTGGGAGCCAGTGGAACCAGTTCGATCGCACGGATTCGTTTTGAGCCCTGGTCGCTCCTCGCGAAACGGCAGTCGCCGAGTGGCCACAGAGGATTCGCCGGTTCCAGTAAGAGAGCATGGAGTTTGATAATGACAGCACCTCGTAAAGCTCGCGCAAAGATTCCGTCGCGCCGGCAAGCTACGCAAACCGCCGATATGAACGCGAATTCCTCGCAAATGCCATTTCTCGATGCGGTGAAAGCGGCAATCATCATCACCGATGCGGCCGGTTGCATTACCTATTGGAATCCGTATGCAGGCGAGCTGTACGGCTGGCAATCGCAAGAAGTCTTGGGCCGCAACATAATGAACTTCACCGTGAGCACAGAAACCCGCGAGGAAGCGGAAGCGCACATGGCCGCCTTAAACCAAGGGAAAGCCTGGTCCGGTGAGTTTCAAGTGCGCTGCAAGGATGACCGGTTCCTCACCGCACTGGTTACGCTTTCGGCTATGGTCAATGAACAAGGCGCCACTGTCGCGATCGTTGGTGTGAGCCAGGATTTAAGTGGACGCAAGCGAGCGGAAGAAGAGCTGCGGCAGGCGCGAGCGGAACTGGAAAAACAGGTGCAAGAGCGCACCGATGAATTGAACCGCGCGAACGAAGGGTTGCGCGATCTTTCCGCGCGGTTGCTGCAAATGCGCGACCAGGAAGCACGACGTCTCGCTCGAGAGCTGCACGATAGTGTGGGCCAGTTGCTTGCCGCGATCGGCATGAACATTGCCGAAGTTAAAGCGCAATCTCATAAACTGGACGAACGCGGGCGCGGCGCTCTGGACGAAAATACGCAACTGGTTGAGCAAATCACCCGCGAAATCCGCACGATTTCTCACCTGTTGCACCCGCCTCTGCTCGACGAAGCCGGACTTGCGGCAGCTTTGCGCTGGTACGTCGAAGGTTTTTCCGAGCGCAGCAAAATCCCGGTAGATATGGAAATTCCAGAGGATCTTGGCCGGCTGCCCACTGATATCGAGACCGCCGTGTTTCGCATAGTGCAGGAATGCCTGGCGAACATTCATCGCCACTCTGAAAGCAAAACCGCCGCGGTACGGTTCCGCCAGGAAAGCGATCATGTGGTCGTAGTCGCCCAGGATTTCGGCAAAGGTATACCGGCGGATAAACTTCATCCAAATTCGGACGGGCGCGCTGGAGTAGGCTTTCGCGGCATGCGCGAGCGTGTTCGTCACTTGAAGGGAAGCCTGCACATTCAATCCAGCGCAACGGGCACCATTGTCACTGCGATCCTTCCTTTGCCCGGTGAATCAGGCGCTGGGGATAGCGACACCTTTTTGCCCGAATTCGACGACTAGACGGGAATCCGGACCGATTGGCGGACTAGCACCGTTGCAGCCGGCTGCGCCTGTCCAAAAAAGTAGCCCCTTCGCCACATTCTTCATCTAACTTCCAGGCTCATTCAGCGGCTCAGCGAGCGGAGGGCTCTCCGGTTGAAAACACGAATCTCGATGTTTGTCGCCACTATTCAGGCGATTTTGTTCCTCGCCCATTTGGCTATCTACGAAACCTGGGTCACACTCACGGGAACACCGACGGGTAGGTTGCTAATCGTTTTTCGCGTTGTGCTGGCGCTGCTTTCCGTCAGCTTCGTCGCCGCAACCCTCCTTGCGCATCGTTATTTCAATGGCCCGGTGAAGCTGTTCTATCGTCTCGCCAGCGTCTGGCTGGGCACGCTGAACTTCCTCTTTGTGGCGGCGTGTTTGTGCTGGATCGCCTATCCCGTGGCATTGCTGGCCCATTTTCCTGCGAACAGTGGTCGCGTTATCGCTGAAACCTTCTTCGGCTTGGCGATACTTGCCAGTCTCTACGGTGTCGTCAATGCCGCCACGATTCGCATTCGCCGCATCACCGTGAAATTGCCCGGGCTGCCTGCATCGTGGCGTGGCCGCGTAGCTGCTCTGGTCACCGACACGCATCTGGGGCATATCAAAGGCTACCGTTTTGTCGGACGCTTGGTAAACATGCTGCGCCAACTGAAGGCCGACGTCGTATTCATCAGCGGCGATCTTTTCGATGGAACGAAGGTCGACGCGCATCGGCTGGTGGCGCCTTGGAAACAGCTCTCGCCCAAATTTGGTTCCTACTTCGTTACCGGCAATCACGAAGAATTTTCTGACCCAAGAAAATATCTCGATGCCGTTGAGAATTCCGGAATTCATGTTCTGCACAACGAAAAAGTGAATCTCGATGGACTGCAGGTGTTCGGCGTCCCCTACGGTCAGGCGAGCGACGCGCAGCGTTTTCAAACCATACTGGAAAACGCCGGACTCGACCGCGATCGCGCCAGTGTGTTGCTCACTCACGTACCGCACGCTTTGCCAATGGTCGAAAAGCAGGGAATTTCGTTGCAACTTTCCGGGCATACGCATGGCGGCCAGATGTTCCCATTCACTTGGTTCACCTCGCGGATCTTTGGCGAATACACCTACGGCCTCAAGAAATTTGGGGAACTGTTTGTCTACACCTCAAGCGGCGCGGGAACCTGGGGTCCGCCCATGCGTGTGTGCACGCAACCCGAAATCGTTCTCATTGCGTTTGAGTGACCGCAACAGCGAGAACTGTTTGGCGCTGTGGAATTTCTCATTCGCAGGAATTAACGCGCAAGGCAAACCCTTAATAACCCACTTGCGCCAACGAACCGTCCGCGAATTCGTACATGCCGGCTATCCGTTTGGACCCAGCAAGCAAGTCCGCAAGGCAATCAGCCACGGCGTCGATCTCGCGGAAAAGCGCACTCTTCTTCGCGGCAGGCTTGCGCAGAATCACTACTGTGGACGCAGTTTCTTGCACGTTCAGCACGTGCGAATACCAGAAGCACAGCGAAACCTGCGTGGACAGTTCCGATTCCGACCTTGCGGGATACGGCGCGGGCCGGTCTGCAAGCAAAAGATGGAATCGTCTACCGTCAGAGCGCGAGATCATTGGCATGCCCTCGCTCAGCCTGCACAAAAGCGCTTGTTCGCCTTGAAAAATGCAGTGTGGGCAAAGATTGAAGTTCCGGTAAGTTAACGGTTCCGTTGAAACTGGCATGGTGTTCACAAACAACACTCCCTGTGTGTGGGAGAGCAGCCGCATCGATCGGTCTTAATATTGCCGCGGCTAGGAACTTACCTTACGGGCTGGCACGAAAACACTATTGCGCGGTAATGAGTAAGTCAAGTTTAAACTGATGCATTTAGTGCCTTTCTGTTATACACAGATACTGGTAATTACGGCCTAGTTACACATGCACCCCGCATAGCCTGTTCTACTTCTGTCTGCGTGTACTTCAATCCTTCCAATACTTCGCGGCTATGCTCGCCCAGTAGCGGGGGCGGCAATCGATACGCCACAGGCTGCCCCGCATACCTTACTGGATTCGCAATGCTGCGCGCTTTCTGCAATGTCGGATGCTCGATCTCCACGATCAGCCGCCGAGCCGCTCCTTGTGGATCGCTCAATGCTTCTCCTACGGTCCTGATCGCGGATGCCGGTACATCGGCCGCCGCCAATTTCGCCAGCCATTCCGTCGACGAAAGCACGTCGAAGCGTTTCTGCAGCATCGGAATCAACTCTTCGCGATTTTCGATGCGCAGCGCGTTTGACGCAAAACGACCATCCCCGGTAAGTTCCGGCTCCATCCCCAAAAGTTTCACCAGCCGCAACCATTGCTCTTGAGTTCCCACGCCGACCACAAGAAATCGCCCGTCATTTCCCTTGAACAATTGATACGGCACAATGCTTGGATGCGCATTGCCCCACCGCGTCGGTGATTCTCCTGCGTTCAGATAATTGCTGCCGATATTCGCCAGCCAGGTAAGCTGCGAATCGAACAGCGCCAAATCCAGAAAATCTCCTTGGCCCGTTCGCTCGCGTGCATACAGCGCTCCAAGAATGCCCATCGCCGCATACATGCCCGTCGTCATATCCGCGATCGCGATCGGAAAGCGCATCGGGCCGCCTTCCGGCTCACCAGTGAAGCTCATTACGCCTGCTTCCGCCTGCGCGATAATGTCGTAGCCGGGCTGCTCTGCCTTCGGGCCAGTGAATCCATAGCCCGTGATGCTGCAATAAATCAACCTCGGATGTTTGGCCCGCAGAGTCGTTGGATCGATGCCTCGCTTCTTCAGAGATTTCAGCGACGGCTGATTGCAGATGAACACATCCGCCGAAGCCAACAGCCGCTGCAGTATCTCGCAGCCTTGCGGATCATCGTAGTTCAGGCAAATCGAGCGCTTGTTGCGGTTCGTCGCCAGAAAATACGCAGACTCCTTACCAACAAACGGTGGTCCCCACGTACGCGATTGATCCCCAGTCCCGGGGCGTTCCACTTTAATTACTTCCGCGCCAAAATCTCCCAGCATCATGGCGCAATACGGCCCGGCTAGGGCTTCCGTAAGCTCTACAACCCGGATATTCTCGAGGATCATCTGCCTGAATTATATAGCGGAGCGCGTGCCGCGCGTGCCGCAACCCTTAAGAAACAATCGTGACGCGTATGCTTGCTTGCAAGCCGTGCTTCCCGGAGAATAAGGAATTCGCCCATGGAAGTTATCGCAATCGACAGCGCGACGACCGCGCCCTATGGAGATTCCCGCAAGATGGCCACTGTGGTTCACCCACCTAAACGTTTTGTCGCCTATTTTTCTATGGAGATTGCCCTCGAAAACGCCATGCCCAGCTACAGCGGCGGATTGGGCGTGCTGGCGGGCGACACGATTCGCGCCGCCGCCGATATTCGCTTGCCCATGGTCGCGGTTTCGCTTCTGTACCGCAAAGGATATTTCCGCCAGCGTTTGGGCGAAGACGGCGCGCAGACCGAAGAGCCTGTCGAGTGGCCGGTCGAGAAATTCCTTCAGGAAGAGACTCCTCGCGTCACCGTCCCGCTGGAAGGCCGCCGCGTCGAATTGCGCGCCTGGCGATACACCGCGAAGGGCGTGCAGAATTATGACGTTCCCATCTACTTCCTCGATGCGGACCTGCCTGGCAACGATGCGCGCGACCGCGACCTGACTGGCTCTCTTTACGGCGGCGATCCCTATTATCGTTTGTCTCAGGAAGTGCTGCTCGGTATCGGTGGCGTGCGTATGTTGCGCGCCTTGGGCCATACCGAACTGATGCGCTACCACATGAATGAGGGCCACGCTGCGCTCCTCACTCTGGAATTGCTCGACGAAGAAGCAAAGCGCGCCGGCCGCACCTCCGTCCGCGCCGAAGACATCGAGAAAGTTCGCAACAAATGCGTGTTCACCACGCACACGCCTGTACCTGCGGGACACGATAAGTTTCCCGTCGAATACCTCACCAGGCTGTTTCCCGACCAAAATAAATTCTTCGATCTGAAGGATGCGTCATCGGCCGACTTGGTAAAGAGCGTTTTGCAGGTAGAGCAAACTTATCCGGATTTGCAGGAAGCCGCGCGCCGTGGCGCTTCCTTGAACATGACCTATCTGGCTCTCAGTTTGAGCAACTACGTGAATGGTGTCGCGAAACTTCACGGGCAAGTCTCGCGCCGCATGTTTCCCAACGTTCCGATCGAAGCCATCACCAACGGTGTGCATGCTGCCACGTGGACGGCTCCCGCCTTCCGCGAATTGTTTGACCGCTACATCGCTTCATGGCGCCAGGACAATTACAGTCTGCGCGGCGCGCTGGGATTGCCCCCCGAAGAAGTGTGGACCGCGCATTTGTTGGCCAAGCATGATTTGCTGGAGGTGGTGCGCAAGAAAACCGGACTCAAGCTCGATCCCGCAGCCTTCACCATCGGTTTTGCCCGTCGCGCCACCGGATACAAGCGTGCCGACCTGATTCTCAGCGACCTGGATCGCTTGCGCCAGATCGCTAAAAACGTGGGCCACTTCCAGATTATTTACGCTGGAAAAGCTCATCCGCGCGATGCCGGCGGCAAAGAAATCATCAAGCGCATCTACAAGGCCAAGAAAGCCCTGAAGAAAACCGTGACCGTCGTTTTTCTGGACGACTACGACATGGACCTGGGCGGCAAGCTGACTGCCGGCGGCGACCTCTGGCTGAACACTCCGCAATATCCTCTCGAAGCTTCGGGCACCAGCGGCATGAAAGCCGCTCTCAACGGCGTGCCCAGCTTGAGCATTCTCGATGGCTGGTGGGTCGAAGGCCACATCGAGGGTATCACCGGCTGGTCGATCGGTCAGCCGCATCGTGGCGAACCGGGACCGGAAACGCCTGTGGACAACGTCGAAGACGCCGAAAGCCTCTATTCGAAACTGGAGAGTGTGATCCTGCCGATGTTCTACGAAGATCGCAATCGCTATCTCACCGTGATGCAGCATTCCATCGCCATCAACGGTTCTTTCTTCAACACGCAGCGCATGGTGCAGCAGTATATTACTGACGCTTACCTACGCTAGCGCGGCGCGCCTTTACTTCTTTCGCGGAACGTACTTCCAACAAGAGCACTTTGCGCTCCAGGATGTGAAATCCCGCCCTGCGATAAAAATTCTCCGCGCCCTTGTTGTGATGCGACACCTGCAATTCAATCGTGCGAATGCCGCGCTCGCGGCAAAAGTCTTCTATCTCGTAAAGTGCCAGCGATCCGATGCCGTGATTGCGCGATACCTTCTCGACAAACACGTCGATCAGCATTCCTTCTACGCCGCCGTATTCCAGATCGAAGTTGTACGTCAGCAGCGCATAGCCCACGGGCTTTTTGTGGTTCTCCATCAGCCACGCTTGCCCTTGCGACACATTGCGCAGCAACGTATCCAGCGCCTTCGTCAGCGATTTCGAATTAAAAGGAATTTTGCTCGTGCGGTAATACGTTTTTGCCAGCCGCAAAAGCGTGCCGTGATCCTTGGGCCTGCATGGACGGAACGATACCAGCATAAAACCTCATTTCTTCTCGCGGACTGGGACTCGCTTGGACCCCTCGAGCTCCGAGGCCATATCGAGAACATTTGACCGTGAAAAATCCTTGTAAAAGCTCCAGGAACTATATTTGCCGCTTAACTGCGGCAGCACACCATTGACGAGTTCGTCGCCCTTTTTGCCAGACTGCTGCGCCTTTTCCACCATCGCTCGCAAATCGCTCAGATATGTTTGAAACGCGAGCACGTCGGAATCCTTGCCCACATCTCCGTGACCAGGCACAAAAATTGCAGCCGTCTCCCTCATTCCTTCGCCGTGCGTCTGCACCGGCAATGCCAGAATATTGTGCAGCGTAACGTCCCATCGCCGCGTGTCGGCATCGATCAGGTTCGGCAAAGTTCTATTCCAGAATAAATCGCCGCAAAACACCACGCCGGCCTCAGGAATATTCACCACGGAATCCCCACCGGTATGCCCGTCCATGAAAATTACGTCGATTCGGCGATTGCCCAGATACAGTGTCACGCCCTCGTTGTACGTAACTTCCGGTGACACCAGGTTCTCGACGAACTTTTTCTCTTCGGGCTTGATTTTGTCGCCGAAAAATTTCAGGTTTTCAGTGTGTATCCACGTGCGGACGCTATGCTGGCCTACGATTACCGCGCCTTCGTTATAGAACACGCGATTTCCCGCCACATGATCGAGATGATAGTGCGTGTTTACCACAAACTTTACCGGCAGATGCGTCAGCCGGTGAATCTCGTTCATCAGCGCTTTCGCCGCCGCTTCGTTTTCGAACGTGTCGATAACCAGCACGCCGTCATCGCCCACCACGAAGCCGGCATTCGCTCCCGCATCGCCTTTCGGAGTGTCGATCGCCGCCCAGATGTTCGGGCCGATCAGTTTCAATTCGAACGGCAGTTTGGGATTTGGCGTGTTCGCGGTTTGCGCAAAACAGGCACATCCACACAGCAGAATCGCGCAGCAGAGCAGCCAACTTCGAGGGATTGCCATGGAAATATCGTACTGCACCTGCGCCAAGCCGGGAAGAGACGCCGGCGCCAACTACCGGCTTCAGCGCACTCGGTCCTTATATAGCGCCATTCCCACCGCGGAATCCATCCCCCACTTTTCGAGCTGACGGATTTCTCTCGTAGTAGAAATTCCTCCGGCGGCAATCACCGGATGCCTCGTCGCTTTTGCTAGTGCCGCAAACCATTTCAGGTTCGCGCCGCGCATCGTGCCTTCGCGATCCACATCCGTGCACAGGAAGCCCGCACAAAATGGTTCGAATGCGCGCATCACGTCCTTGGGTGCGATGGACAACGACTCGCGCCATCCCCGAACCACAACTCGGCCTTTTGCGGTATCAAGTGCGATGATCACGTGCTTCTTGCCTACTTCTTGCGCGAGTTTCCGCAAAAAACTCACGTTTGGCCGGTCATTTCGAAACGCCGCGCTCCCTACAATCACGTGCGTAACACCGAGATTCACCAGCGCTTTGGCACGCCGCACGGTACGAATCCCGCCTCCCACCCGCACCTTCATCGAATGTTCTCGTTGCGCGCGAATGCAAAGCTGTTTCACCAATGCGTTGTTCTGTCCTTTGCGCATCGCAGCATCCAGATCGATCACATGCAGCCAGCGGTATCCGTCGAATCGTTCCAGCAAGCCGAGCACATCCTCTACTGCCAACTCACGCCGCCGCCCATGCACCAGTTGAACCGCCTGTCCGCCTTGCAAATCGATGCAGGGAATTAGCATGGCAGCCGCACCGCCACGCCTTGCTGCTGCAGAAATGCCTTCAGTTCGCGAATCGACTGCACGTTATCGTGAAAGATGGACGCCGCAAGTGCCGCATCGGCAGCTCCTGCGGTGAACACCTCGAAGAAATGTTGCGCCGTCTTTGCGCCGCCCGATGCGATCACCGGCACGTTCACCGCACGGCTGATCGCCGCAGTCAGTGTCGTATCGAATCCCGATTGCGTGCCATCGCGGTCCACCGATGTCAGCAGAATTTCCCCCGCGCCCATCTCCACGCCACGCCGCGCCCATTCCACCGCATCCAGTCCGGTCGCATCGCGTCCACCGCGCACTCGCACTTCCCAGTGTTCGCTTTCGCGTTTCGCGTCGATCGCCAGCACCACGGCCTGCGCGCCAAATTCGCCGGAAAGTTCGGTGATCAGCTCCGGATGCTCCACCGCCGATGTATTCAGCGTAACTTTATCCGCGCCCGCTCGCACCACGCTGCGCGCATCTTCCAACGAACGAATCCCACCGCCAGCGCTGAGCGGAATCGCCAACCGTTCGGCAACACGGCGAATCGTCTCGAGAAATGTTGGCCGGTTGTCGCGCGACGCCGCGATGTCCAGCACAACGAGCTCATCAGCGCCTTCGCTGTTGTACCGCGCGGCCAGTTCGACTGGGTCTCCCGCGTCGCGCAGGCCCACAAAATGGACGCCTTTCACCACACGCGCGCCGTCCGTATCGAGGCAGGGAATGATGCGATGCGCCAGGCTCACGCGGCCGCCTGCAAAAA
>DASXLU010000200.1:0-7294 GCA_036496065.1 Candidatus Acidiferrum sp. | reverse complement strand
GGTATGACCACCACGGCGCGCAGACCTTGCGCCACGATGCTCGCCGCCGCTTGCAAATTCATTTCGGCTTGCGCCAAGTCTTCCGTGATGACAGGCGAATGCTGTTTCATCGCCAACTGAATCGCGGTCTGACTCGGCGTCAAACTTTCGGGAGGCAATCGTTGTCCGCCGGTGCGCCTGGCGAGCCGCACATGCATCTTGTCGACCGTGCCGCTTTCCGTCTCCACCAGCAGGCCGCGGTCCGCGTCGGTCACTGCGATCGCATGGTCAATCATCTTCGCCAACACGGAATCCAGCGGCAATTGCGAATGCAGCAGGGAAGTCGCCTCAAGCAGCAGATTGAGCTTGCGCAATCCACCACCGGTGGACTCCGAACTCGTCATGTGATCGATTCGCGTCAACAACTGCGGAATCGACTCATCCGAAGTTCCTGTCGCCGAGCGAAACACCACTTGGTAGGAATCTTCCAGGCCAAAAGTGATCACGTCTCCATCGTTCAGTGCGCGGCTCTCCACTTTCTCGCCGTTCACAAACATCCCGCGTCGCTGGCCACGGTCTTCCAGGTAATACCGGCTGGCTTCCATCACAATCGCGCCGCAGTTTCGCGAGATTCTGCGATCGGTCAACTGCAAGTGATTTCCGGTCTCCGCGCCGCGCCCTATCAAAAATGGAGTCTGCGTCACGCGGACATATTTCCGCGCCCCGTCCGGCGAGATCACTTCGAGTACCGCTTCGCTTTGTGGCGTTAATGCTTCCGTCATGCCCGCTCCGCTAGCTGTCTGCTAACGCGCGCATTGTAACACGCACCCGCCAGCTTCGCCTTGCTCTTGCTTCGCCTTTGCTTCTCCGCCACAATACACGCGCCCTGCACCTGAGGGAAAGAGTACACGGCTCCTACTCGAGGTTGTGCCGATGTGTTGCGTCGCCAGTTTGGGTTCGATCACTGGGCTCTTCTCGCCGGTCGCCACGATGGTGGCTAACGGCGAACTGTCTCATGCAGACCCGGTCGTTCCCATCCTTATCGCTTCCATTTTTATAACCTTGGGCGCGGCTCTAGGCGGCCTGCTGATGCGCTGGGTGAAGCAGCCGGCGGTTTTGGGTGAACTGCTCGTTGGCATCGTCGCTGGCAACGTTGGGTATTACCTTGGCAATCCCACAGTGACCGTTCTGCGGGAAGGCGACACGCTCGCCAGGATCAGTCACGCTGCCCTCACCACGTCCGTGAGCCTCGGCGAAGCCGCGGCCCAGATTCTTCCGCCCAGCGAACATTCGAACCTCATCGTCGCTCTTTTAGCGGGTCCTCAAGGCCAGACTTACATTACGGTTTACACTTTCATCGACATCGTCTCTCGGCTGGCCATTCTTATCCTGCTGTTTCTGGTGGGCCTCGAGATAAGCCTGGTCGAAATGCGGCGCGTGGGGAAATATGCCACCTATGTCGCGTTGCTGGGCATCGTGCTTCCCATGTTGCTGGGCATGGGCACAATGAAGCTCCTTCATCCCGATAGCGAACTCGCTGCGGATCTTTTTATCGGCGGCATCCTGACGGCCACGAGCGTTGGCATCACCGCGCGTGTGCTGCGCGATCTTGGCCGCGACCAAACTCCCGAAGCCCGCATAATTCTTGGCGCGGCAGTTATCGACGATGTCCTCTGTCTGATTGTGCTCGCTGTGGTCAGTGGCTTGTCCATCACCGGGCACATCAGTTTCGCTTCCATCGCGATGACCACAGGCAAGGCCGCACTCTTTCTCGTTGCTTCGCTCGGCGTTGGCATTTGGCTCACGCCCAAGCTGGTGCGTCGTCTGGCGCCGCTCGGCGTACAAAATCTCAAGCTGCTGTTTGGCATCAGCTTCGCATTTCTACTTGCATGGCTCGCCAACGTGGCGGAGCTTGCCACCATCGTCGGCGCCTTTGCGGCCGGCATGGTCCTGAACAGTTTTTTTGATCGAGAAGTCGAAGGCGCTTCGCTTCACGAATTATTGTCGCCAGTGGAATCGCTTGTGGTGCCGTTGTTTTTCGTGTGGATGGGCATTCAGGTCAAGCTGGAATCAATGGCGAGTAAAGACGTCCTGCTCGCCGGACTCGCTCTCACAATTGTTGCAATCGTAGGGAAAGTGGCCTCGGGATGGGGTTGTCCGCCTACGATGAATCGCCTGGCAGTAGGTTTCGGCATGATGCCGCGAGGCGAAGTCGGCTTGATTTTTGCTGGGATCGGCAAGGCCATCGGTGTGGTTGACGAAGGCTTGTTTTCCGCCGTGGTGATGCTGGTAATGATTACGACGGTTCTTGCGCCGATCATGTTGCGAGCGACCATGGGGCCCGATCCGAATGGTAGTGATCCCCAGGCCGTGCCCGCGAATCAGCACTAAAATTGAAAGTGTTTAGCGGTTCGCGGCCATGCGCCGATGGATGTAATCGACTACGTAGGCTTCGAACACTTCGTCGAGTCGTCTCGTGACCGGCCCATTTTCGCCCAAACCAATTTTGTGTCCGGCGATCTCGCGCACGCCAATCACGTTGCGATTGGTCGATGTGACGAATACTTCGTCCGCGCTGTACAAATCTTCGAGCTTCAGAGTTTGCTCGACGACGGATGTGCCCGCATCAGCCGCAATCTCCATCAATACCCCGCGCGTTACGCCTTCCAGGCACCCCGAATTTAGCGGCGGCGTCACTACCTTGTCTTTTTTCACCGCGAAAATATTGGCCGCGGTGCACTCGCTCACTTCGCCTCGTTCATTCAGCAATACGACTTCGTCGAATCCTTCGCGATGCGCTTCGTCTACCGCCCAAACACTATTCAGCCACGAAATTGTTTTCACCCCGGCTAACGGCGAAGCGGCATGCCGCCCATGTTCGCGCACCGTCAATCGCATAGTGTCCGGATAGTGCGGCAGATCGGCTGTGGTGATCACCAGATCGACTTCCGGCATAGCCTCGTCGCTCTTCCAGAACCCGATCGAATTCCAAACCAGGTAAATGCGCGCGCATCCTTCCTTCACTTTGTTGGCGCGAATGGCTTCCTGTAGTTGCACGCGCGCTTTAGCCCCGGAATGCGTCATGGGCAGCCGTGTTAGTGCCGCATCCTTTTCCAGCCGTCGCCAATGCCTTTCGTAGGCGAAGGCTTCGCCTTGCACGATACGAACGGTCGTGAACAGTCCCCAGCCGCAGATTAAGCCGGCCTGCCCGGGCGACCAACGGATCTTATCTACGGGGCGTAATTCTTCATTGTGAAAAACGTAGCGATGAATCACAAAGACCTCTTGGTAATCAAACAACCGCCTCTATTGTACCGGAAACGTCGCTCCCAGCCTTTTGCCCGGCTGGATTTTACTGATCTGCAGCAAGAAGTCGATAGAAGAGTTTTCGCTGGGCGTGCGTCTAACCGCACATTAGTTCTGGGGTGGAACTTTCGCGTGTACCACAGAACGAGACGACGGCCGAAGTCGCTTAGATTTCGCGCCAGGAGGAGTACTATGCAGCGAATTGCCACATATTTCGTAGCAACTCTACTTTCAGTGGGCCTCGCGATGGCTCCCGCCGTTGCAAACCAAAGCCCGGCCCCGGCGTCATCCGCGCCGGACGACAAGACTCCGCCAAGTTACGATATGAAGCCGCAATCGATACTCGACCTGCAAACCATGCAGAAGAAATTCACCAGCCTTGCGGAAGTTATCCCGGCCGACAAGTTTTCCTGGCGCCCGGCTGACGGTGTTCGCTCGTTTAGCGAAATCTTCCTGCACGTGTCTTCCGCAAACTACGGGATACCCAACATGATGGGCACAGCGTTGCCATCGGGTTTTGATCCAAAGACATTCGAGAAGTCCACAACCGATAAGGCCAAAGTTGTTGCCGAACTCAACAAATCATTCGAATCGGCGATCGCCGCGGTCCAAAGCATGACCAACGCCGATTTTGCCAAGGCCGACAAGAAGCTTGGGCCTGACGCCAACGACGGCGACGTTGTCTACATCCTCGTGGTACATGGACACGAAATGCTGGGTCAAGCCATCGTCTACGCGCGGATGAACGGCATCGTGCCACCGTGGACCGCGGATGCCATGAAGAAGGCAGCCGCGAAAACCGGGAAGTAACGGCTGGTGCCCGCCCTCACACGGGGCAAATTCATCTATCTGGATTGATGCTCACAGCCACAAAAATTACCGTTCGAACGCTCTGCGTCTTAGCCATGCTCGCCGGTCAGCAGAGGGCTCCCGATCGCACAGTCATCGGAAGCACGATCATTTCAAGCCACGACCCGCAAGTCCGCATTCAATTGCCCAAGTCCGTTGAGTATGTCGGAGCGGACCGCTGGGTTCTCTACGACATCGCTGATTGCGAACTTCACGCATTCGTTAAAACCAATCCACAAAAACAGGTGCAACGCCTTTATTGGGTGCAGTTCGAAAGCTACCTTCCCTCGAGACCAGATCTGCACCACACCTACGACTCCATCCGGCACACAACCATCGGCGGATTGGACTTCTACGTGGATACCTGGGTACGCGCGGCTGCCGAGAAACCGGCTCCGGGTTCCGACCTCGAGCACATCAATGCGCTCATCACGAAAAAAGGATTCAAATTGCCGTCCGGCATGATGTACGTCCGTCTGGTACATCTTCTCGATGAGCAAAAGCGGAAAGAACTCATGATCATTTACGGTGAATCCTTGGAGAATACTGGTTTCACCGCAGCAGACTTGGACAAGGGCGGCAAATCATATGACCGCTGGCTCGAGTTGCAACCGGGCCTGATTGAGCGCGCCCGCACCAAGGTGCAAATCTCGGAATCATCAGCGAATCGCTGACATCTTAGCCTTCTCCAACGCACTCAATCACTGTGCAAAATCCGTCCCACCTTATACCTGCGTAATTCCTGTCATCCAACCACAAGTCCGACGGCTTTGGCTGTGCCCCGTGACCTTGCACTTCTTTACGCGCCATGCGAAAAGAGGTGATGTATGGCTACCATTGTCGAATCACCCATCTCGAAATTTCGTGCGCTAACGCGGCTTGTGGGCAACACGCCCCTGGTTACGATCCATTTTCGCTATCAAGGACGCGAGCGCATTCTTTACGCCAAATCCGAATACATCAGTCTTACCGGCAGCATTAAAGACCGTATGGCGCTTGGCATTCTTCAGAAAGCCTATGCCGAGGATCGGATCGGCCCCGGTTTCACCATTGCCGAGGCCACCAGCGGCAATACCGGCATCGCCTTTGCCGCACTTGGCCGCATGCTCGGTCATCCCGTAAAAATCTTCATGCCGGATTGGATGAGCCAGGAGCGCATCGCGCTGATTCGCAGCTACGGCGCGGAAGTTGTTTCGGTAAGCAGCAAGCAGGGTGGCTTTCTCGGTTGCATCCAGATGTGCGAGGAATTCGCTGCTTCCCGCAAAGATGTGTTTCTGCCGCGCCAATTTTCCAATCCCGCCAACGTGCACGCGCATGAAGAAAGCACTGGTCCAGAAATCTGGTCGCAAATGAACTCAGTAGGGAAGCGTCCTCACGCTTTTGTCGCCGGGGTCGGAACGGGCGGCACCGTCATGGGTGTCGGTAAGTTCCTTCGCCAGCGCGACCCCATCATCAAAGTTCATCCAGTCGAACCGGCCGAATCTCCGACTCTTTCCACCGGTTGCAAGGCCGGAAATCACCGAATTCAGGGCATTTCCGACGAGTTCATTCCGGAAATCCTTCGTTTGCAGGACCTCGACGAAGTGATCTCGGTACACGATGGAGACGCCATTCTGATGGCGCAAAAACTGGCCACCAGCCTGGGCCTGGCGGTGGGCATTTCTTCCGGTTGCAACTTCCTTGCAGCACTTCAGGCGCAGGAAAAACTTGGGCCGGAAGCTCCGGTGGTTACCGTTTTCTGCGACGACAACAAGAAGTACCTCAGCACCGCGCTGATGCTCGAAGAAAAGCCGCGCACCGATTACCTTTCGCCGCAAATCGAGCTGCTCAACCTGGGGACCGTGGGCCGCGCCTGCGAATTCTGCCACTAACCTAATTCTGCGGTTTCGATTTCGGCACCGGTAACGCGTCAACCTGCTTTGTAACATAAGCTCCGTTTGTGCCACGCTTCCACGGGCGATCCACCACCCTTTCCGGGTGTTGTTTGCGAAACGTTTCCGCGATATAGCAGTTCCAGCACACCGGAAGATGAGTCGCGAACATTTCCGGTAACCGCTCTGGAGGTACCTCATTCCACTGCACTAAGGCTCGATCCGGAGCCAGCAATGCCGGCTGGCGATCGTGCCACTGAATCTGCGCGAAGGGTTTCTGGCAATATGCGCATGATTTGCCCTGGTACCACTTGCTCACCATGTTGCGAACGAGGCATTGCGCAGGATCAGTTGCGATTTCCGTCAGACAGTTTTGCCCGCACCTGCCTCTTTCCGGCCAACTAGAACATCGATCCAGCCGAAGTTGTGGCTTTCCGAAGATGGCATCGCGCGCGACCTTGGCCGTATTAATGCGAACGGCGGCCGGCAGTTGCGTCTCCGGGCATGTCACCAAACGCTGTCCGCGATATTTCCACCAGCCGTTCATCGCCGAAAACAGAATGAAAACGATGGTACCTGCAAGATAAATCGCTATCCCCGCAAGAAAAAAGTTGGCGAGATTCATTGCGCCTCCTTGTCCAGTTGAAAATTGCTCAGCAGAGACATTCTCCGGGGAGTTTCGTTGCCGGAGGTGCAAGCGTGATCGTACCCATGAGCATTTCCTCCTGAATCAAATTCGAAACTTTGAACTTCGGAACAGAGCAGACACGAGGAGCGACGCTTTGGAGCCGTCGAATGCGGCGGGCCGGAAAGCAGATTTATTAGAGTAGAAAACGGGAGCCGGTGCCGTGACCCCAGTCACAAAAAGGCGTTTTAAGGGCTCAAACTAGCACGAAAGCGGCCGAAATCGGCTCGAATTCGGCTCAAAATTGGCTCGAATCCGTCACTTTTTGGTGCAATTCGGTGGTATTTACAGCCCGAGGAACTTCTCGAGCTTAGCGATTTCGGCATCGGCCATGTCAAAGTATTTCTGCGCATTAGCCAAGTCGCGCGCCTGTAAGGCTGCGTTGCCTTTGGCCAGATACGCTTGCGCCCGTTGTTGCGAAGCGGCCATGTCGCCGCGAAGACTATAGCCTGCGGCAGCCTGCTGCTGGCGAAGCCGATCTACGCTCTGAGAGACCGTTGCCTCGCGAATATTCAGCTTGTCCGCGGCATCTTCCATGTTGGTTATTTCTTCTTGCGAAGGACCGGAAGGCGTTGCCTGCGTTGGGGTTTGCGCTGCATCGTTT
>DASXLU010000199.1:0-5176 GCA_036496065.1 Candidatus Acidiferrum sp. | reverse complement strand
CACGACTGGCATCAAACGCAACCTAGCATCGGCGCCTCTTGCGAAAAAAGCAGCTGTTCTGATGCGGCGACTCAATATTGTTGGCGCAGAATTGGGCGAACGCGGAATTGTCCGCGCGGGCACAGATGTCACCGGCTTCGGACTCCTCGGCCATCTTGGTTCGATCTGCCGTGCAAGCAATGCGGGCGCGGAAATTTTTGCCAATCGCGTGCCGGTTATTAGCAAAGAGATTTTCCAGCTCATAGAGCAACGCTGTATTCCCGGTGGAAGCGGTGAAAACTTGATTAACGCAAACAGCTTTGTCGAATGGGACGGCGTGAAAGATACCCAAAAAGCTTTGTTAACCGATGCCCAGACTAGCGGCGGCCTTCTTTTGTGCGTGCGGAAGGAGCGCCTGGACGCGGTCTTTGAAATTTTAAAACAATTTCGTACACCGTGCGCGGTTGTCATCGGTCGAATCGTCCGTTCCACTAGGCCAAGAATTCGAGTGACGCGATGAGACCGGCATCATTACGCGCTATTCCCGCAGTCGAAAAGCTTCTACAAGCGATCGGCAAGACGGATGTGCCGCGCCCGACCGTTGTTTCGGTAATCCGACGGGAGCTAGCGGCCTTGAGATCAAAAAACCAGATTCTGGATTTTGATGCCCTGATTGTGCGAATACAAGCTGTCCTTGGCTCGCTTCGACTCCAGCGAATCCAGCCGGTCATCAATGGAACTGGGGTAGTTGTCCACACAAATCTGGGCCGGTCGCCGCTTGGGACCCGCGTTGCCGAGACATTGAGCACTATCGCCGGTAATTACAACAACCTTGAATACGACCTTGCCAGCGGTGAACGCGGGCGACGCGGTACCTACCTTGAATACAACCTTTCGCTACTCTGCGGCGCCGAAGCCGCGACCGTTGTCAACAATTGTGCGGCAGCGCTCGTTCTCATGGTGCATCATTTCGTATGCCGAAAACGTGAGGTAATTATTTCGCGCGGGGAACTCGTTCAAATCGGTGGTGGCTTTCGCATACCTGATATACTCCAAGCCAGTGGGGCTAAGCTGCGTGAAGTCGGAACGACTAACAAAACCTGCCTGAACGATTACATGAATTCGATTACCGAACAAACCGCCATGATTTTGAAAGTGCATCGAAGCAATTTTTACATGGGCGGCTTCGTAGATTCTCCAACAACGGCAGAAGTCGCTGCTCTCGCACGCAGGAAGCGGATTCCCTTTATCGAGGATATCGGCAGCGGCGCGATGTTTAGAACGGAAAAAATTCCAGGCGTGGAGCACGAACCAATGCCGGCCGAGATGTTGCGGCAGGGTGCAGATCTTATCTGCTTTAGCGGAGACAAATTGTTTGGCGGTCCCCAATCAGGGATCATTGCAGGAAAACGACGCTTCGTGTTAGCTTTGAAGCGCGATCCATTTTTCCGCGCTCTTCGGTGCGATAAACTCATCCTCGCAGCTCTCCAAACGACTGTCGACATCTACCTGGAGTCTTCTGGCCAGAAGCAACCGTTGCTATCGGCGATCCCGACCTTTGGACTACTTGACGCATCAAATGACGGATTGCGAGCGCGTGGCAAGAGAATCGTGACAGCCCTTAGTACACTACCTATAAGCCTGTCCCTCAGCGAATCCAAATCACAGGTTGGCGGCGGTACATTGCCACGTTCGTTTATTTCATCTGTCACGATCGACTTGGTCCCCAAGCAGATCACAGTTCAGGAATTCGCCGCACGGCTGCGCGCTGCAACAACACCGATTATCGGTCGTATCGCGAGCGGCCGACTGAAGTTGGATTTGCGGACAATATTTCCCAGTCAAGACGAGGAGCTAATCCGAGTCATTCGCGCTTGTTTCGAATCAACGATAGAAACCGGAGGTTAGCTTTTAACAAATCAAAGGTTAGTTCGCTGTGGATCCTCGACATTTCATTATCGCAACTGCCGGGCACGTTGATCATGGGAAGAGTTCTTTGGTCAAGGCGCTGACTGGCATCGATCCGGACCGGCTGCCGGAGGAAAAAGCGCGTGGCATCACTCTGGATCTCGGCTTCGCACATCTCGAACTTCGCTCTGCTCGCGATCCGTCAATCATACTCGATCTAGGAATGGTAGACGTTCCGGGCCACGAAAATCTTGTGAAGAACATGGTGTCAGGAGTCGGTTCAATTGACCTGGTGCTGTTCGTCGTCGCAGCGGACGATGGTTGGATGCCGCAGACCGAAGAACACCTGCAAATCATCACCTATCTGGGCGTTACCCGGGCGGTGGTAGCGGTCACGAAAACGGACTTAGTTACATTTGCGGAAGAGGCGGCCGTCGCCCAAATTCACGAGCAACTTCGGGGCACTCCGTTCGCGAGTGCGCCGATCGTTAAGACGTCAATTGTCACCGGTCGGGGTATCGAGGAACTGAAGGCTGCGATTGGTCGTGTCTTGCAGGACGCACCCTCGCAACAGGACATCGGCAAGCCTCGTCTACCCGTGGATCGCGCATTCACCTTACCCGGAATTGGAACGGTGGTTACGGGGACCCTTACCTGCGGCACTCTCCGCCGAGGCCAGGAAATGGTAGTTTGGCCTTCGGGCAAGACTTGCCGCATACGGACGATTCAATCACACGGTTCTCAGGTCGAACTCTGCCGCCCTGCGACGCGAACAGCCCTCAATCTCCCGGATCTCATAATTTCAAGCGACAACAGGGAGGGAGTCAGACGTGGAAGTATCGTCACAACGGCCGATCTCGGAAGACCTAGTTGTACCTTGGACGTCTTGTTGGATCGAAGTGCACGCCTAGCGGCTGATAAGTCCGGTCGAGTCCGCGCACTCAAAGATGGTGCTGTCGTTCGCTGGCACTGCGGGAGCGCAAACGTGCCCGCCCGCCTGCTGGGCGACTGGGACGAATTAGCTCCGGGCATGCAAGGTTTCGGCCAGCTTCGTTTCGACTCTCCCGTGTTTGTTTTGGCGGGCGAAAAGTTTATCCTGCGAGATTGGTCCGAACAAGCCACCTTAGCCGGCGGTATCGTGCTGGACGTAGATGCGGATCGCAAGAGCCTCAGCAACGATAAGCGCCGACGATTTCTACAACAGCGAGCGGAAACGCCTAGCGACGTGTTCTCATTCGTCGATTCACAACTCACCCGTGATGGGGCCGTCAACCGTTCTGGCTTGCTCGTGAAGGCATTGTTTAGTTCTGAGCAAATCTGGCATGCTGTTTTGCAGCGCGCGAAGGAGGGCAAGGCGATTGTTACGGGTGATCTCGTCGTGGAAATCGAAACCTGGACCACGTTATGGGAAAGCATGGTGCGTGCCGTCGATCGCGAACACCAGGCGCATCCGGAACGGTTAGGTCTTTCGCTGACTGATTTGCGGGCATCTATTGAGCCGATATCGCCTTTACCCGAGCTTATCCATGCCCTCACGGCGGCCCTTTGCGTTAAGGAGTTTCAAAAGGTAGGAACTTTCATTCGCCGGATAACCCATCGCCCGACGTTACCAAGCGAATTACAAGCTGCGGGAGACAGAGTGCGCTCGGCTCTGGACGACAATCCCCCTCCATCGCGGAATCGATTAGCACCGGATCCTCTATCACAAAAGGCTTTGCGCTTTCTACTGGAGACCGGTGAAGCGGTCGAAATCAGCGATGACATCGTGTTATCCTCACGGGCTCTTAGCCAAATCGTCGCAACCGTCCAGAAGACTCTTCAAGACCTTGGTTCAGCAACAACAAGCGAAATTCGCAAGGCGATTGGGACGAGCCGTAGAATTGCGGTTCCACTCCTCGAGTTCCTGGATCACAACGGCATTACGAGACGTGAAGGCGACAAGCGTTTTCTGCGGTAGCCTGAGCGTAAGCGAAAGCTCCAGGTTTTGCTCAGTTCAACTTTTCAGTTTCGAGCTTTCCAACCGGCAAAAGCTGGAGCTTTCGCTTACTTACCAGCGTAGGTGCCTGCGCCATCGCTATTCAAGTAAGTTAGGCGGCCAACCAGAGAATGATAATAGTGACCGAGGTTGGTGTCAGCTGCGTTGCCCTGAATTCTTCGAGTCGAAGATTTCTCGCAACAGACGAATACCTCCTCCGGCTGTTCGCCGGCTACCCAATGTCCACAATTTTTGACAATATCTCTCACGGATCTGATAGTATGGGGCCTATGAGGCCGTGCGCGCTTTCCGTATTAGTCCTGGTATGCACAGCAACGCTCTGGGGCCAAACTGATTTCAAGACTGGACCCGCCGTCGGCTCCAGGGTTCCCGACTTCGAGGCAGCCGACCAGGACGGTGCTCGCCAGTCGCTTCAATCCATCATGGGACCCAAGGGGGCGATTCTGGTCTTCTTCCGCTCTGCCGATTGGTGACCGTATTGCAAAGCCCAGCTGGTCGAGCTGGAACAGAGTCTTCCCGAAATCCGCAAGCAGGCGCTGGGACTGGCGGCCATCAGTTACGACAGCCCCACGATTCTCAAAAGCTTCGCCGATCGAAAGAACATCACGTTTCCTCTGCTTTCCGATCCGGACTCGAAGATCATCCGCGCTTACGGCATCCTGAATGAAGCCGCGCCCAAGGGACCTTTCTACGGAATTCCATACCCGGGCACGTACATACTTGACACCAAGGGCGTGGTGGTCGCGAAGTATTTCGAAGAGGATTACACGCAGCGGTATACTGTGTCCGACATTCTCGCGAAAGAGTTCGGAGCAACCGTGGACGCGGCAAATTCGACCATAGAGGCCAAGCATCTCCGTGTATCGGCATCTGCCGGCGCCGAAGAGGTCCATATCGGCCAACGCATCGTGTTGGCGCTCGACGTCGACATTCCACCTGACGTTCACGTGTATGCACCAGGGGTCCAGGGGTACAACCCGATTGATTTCGCGATTGCTGAATCGAACGCGATCACCCGACACCCTGCCGTCTATCCGCCGTCAAGAACACTCTACCTCAAAGCCATCGACGAGAACGTTCCGGTATATACCGGTCAGCTCCATATGTTGCGCGAGGTCACCATCGCGAGGAACGTCAAGCCGGGCGAACTGATCATCGAGGGAACATTCCGGTACCAGGCATGCGACGATAGAGAGTGTTTTATCCCGGAAACGGTCCCATTGAAGTGGATGCTGCATGTCGAGGCACCCGATCGTCAGCGAGCCCCATCCGAGATTCAACACAAGTAGGAAC
>DASXLU010000198.1:0-14173 GCA_036496065.1 Candidatus Acidiferrum sp. | reverse complement strand
GTGTGGCCGCCTTCGCGAATGGCGAAGCGCAAGCCCTTCTCGAGAGCTACCGGGGTGATCAGCGTAACTTCGCAGCTCACGTTGTCGCCTGGCATGACCATTTCCACGCCGGTCGGCAGCTTCATGTCGCCGGTTACGTCCGTGGTGCGGAAGTAAAACTGCGGACGGTAGCCCGAGAAGAACGGCGTATGACGGCCGCCTTCTTCCTTGGTCAACACGTACGCTTCCGCCTTGAACTTGGTGTGCGGCGTAATTGAGCCCGGCTTGCAGATAACCTGGCCGCGCTCCACATCTTCTTTTTCTGTGCCGCGCAAGAGCAAGCCAACGTTGTCGCCGGCGATGCCTTCATCGAGCAGCTTCTTGAACATTTCGATGCCGGTCACAACTTTCTTCTGGGTCTCGCGGAAGCCCACGATTTCTACTTCTTCGCTGACCTTGACCTTGCCGCGTTCCACACGGCCGGTAACCACCGTGCCGCGACCGGAAATCGAGAAAATATCTTCGATCGGCATGGCGAACGGCTTGTCCACATCGCGCACCGGCAGAGGAATGTTGGCATCGACCGCAGCCATCAGTTCATCAATTTTCTTTTCCCACTTTTCTTCGCCGTTCAGCGCTTGCAGGGCCGAACCTTGAATCACCGGAACGCTATCGCCGGGAAACTGATAGCTCTTGAGCAGTTCGCGAACTTCGAGTTCGACAAGTTCGAGAAGCTCGGCGTCTTCCACCATGTCGCACTTGTTCAGGAACACCACGATGTACGGCACACCGACCTGACGGGCGAGCAAAATGTGCTCGCGAGTCTGCGGCATCGGTCCATCGGTGGCCGCGACTACCAGAATCGCGCCATCCATCTGCGCCGCGCCGGTGATCATGTTCTTGATGTAGTCGGCGTGGCCCGGGCAATCCATGTGCGCGTAGTGGCGGTTGGCGGTCTCATATTCCACGTGCGAAACCGCGATGGTGATACCGCGCTCGCGCTCTTCCGGGGCGTTGTCAATCGAATCAAACGCGCGGAAAGCTACCTTGGGGTTGTGCTTCGACAACACCTTGGTGATCGCCGCGGTCAACGTCGTCTTGCCATGATCGATGTGACCGATCGTCCCTATGTTCACGTGCGGCTTGGTGCGCTCGAACTTTTCCTTCGCCATATTCTTTTCATCCCTTCGCTCGGCCCACACGTAAAGCGTGCGAGAGGAGCAAGATTCCCTAGGCCGCGATGCAGGCGGCACAGGATATTGGAGCGGGGGACGGGATTTGAACCCTGCCTGCGGCAGGCAGGCCGCAACCCATCACTTATGTGATAGTCGCAACCTAAGCAATTCCCTTCCCTTGCCGCTCTTGAAAAACTTCTCCCGTTCTCTGGCTTTTTCGCGAGTCCCGCATTCCTCCCAGTAAAACATCTCGAAAGGTTTGCGTGAGCTGGTTGACCGGTTGTAACCCCGGTTGTGCTCCATCACTCGCCGCTCCACATCCGAACTCATTCCGATGTAGAGCCCGCCGTCTTTCAAACTTCGTAACGCATACACGTACCACATTCACGAACTCTGGAGCGGGGGACGGGATTTGAACCCGCAACCATCACCTTGGAAGAGTGAGACTCTACCGTTGAGTTACCCCCGCCCACACTCGACAGAACTCTTCCGAACTTCTGTGCTACGCGAAGCACCCTTGCGGAAGCTTCGATTATTTCTGGAGCCTGGGACCGGGATTGAACCGGTGACCTCGTCCTTACCAAGGACGCGCTCTACCAACTGAGCTACCCAGGCCGAACCCGCTCCCTTGCAAAAATCTGAATCGCGACAGACGATAGCCTTGCGGCTCTCACGCCGGGATTCGTACCGCTTTCGAACATCGCGTCTGCGATTTTCCTGCGGCTGTTACTGAAACTGACTCACGCTACCTTGCTCAAGCGCACTGCGCTGTGACGAGTCTTGCGGAATTATCGAATCCTGGTGGACGGGGAAGGATTCGAACCTTCGTAGCCCGCAAGGAGCGGCAGATTTACAGTCTGCTGGTTTTAGCCACTCACCCACCCGTCCCGGCAAATTCAGCCGGGATACAAGATGCGTATCCCCGCAAAACTCGAGACACCAAAAGCATGTCTCCATTCGACAGCCCGTACCATGTTTAGAGGAGATGCGAGCGAAAACACAAAACGGACTCGTGTCAAAAGACACCAGCCCTTTTATGTTAGCATGTCGGGATTCGCTCTGCCTCACTCCCCTACGTCAAACTGGTGGAGCTGGCGGAGGGGATTGAACCCCCGACCCTCTGATTACAAATCAGATGCTCTACCAGCTGAGCTACGCCAGCGCCGCTCAAACCGGATAAGAATAACAGATAGGGCACAGAAAATGCAAGGCGAGGGGAGGAAATGCGGAGCAAGTCTGGCACCACTTCTGTGGAAAAGGAAAGGGAAGTTGTGATCTGCAAACATCGGCGTAAGTTGTTTATTTGCAGGACATTATACCTGGGTGAGACAGGTGAGTTTTCCACAGAATCCACAACTACCTAGAAATTCCTGGGAAGCGCGACGGAGAGGCGCTTCTTCCAAGGCCGTTTCGGGACTAAAAACAAGATACTACGGAGATAGCGCCGAAAGAAATTGGCGAAGAAAAAAATGGTGAGACGAAAAAAAATCGCTGTGACGGTGGCGGTCCTGACCGTCCTGGCTGGTGGCGTGTTCACGTATTTTCATTGGGGATCGGAGAATCCGTTCAGCGCGCGTTCGGAAATGCTTGGGCTTTTGCCGGGCGATCCAAATGCGGTTGCGTTTGTGGACTTGTCGCAGTTGCGCGCATCTCCATTTCTGGAACAACTTTTTGCGTGGGCTCCGCAGACCGCGCTGGACACGGACTATACACAATTTGTGCACGCGACGGGATTTCATTACGAGAAAGATCTGGATCGCGCGGCGATCGCAGTGATGCGGCAGGCGAATCGTTCGACGTATGCGGTGATCGCGGACGGACGATTTGACCGCAAGAAAATTGAGAGTTACGCGAGCAGTGTGGGGCGAAAAGAAATCGTTTCGGGAAAGACCATCTTTGCGTTGAATACGAATGGCGAGGGGCGCGCGTCATTTTTTACTTTTTTGGCAAATGATCGGATTGCGTGGACCGACGATCCGGCGTACGGGGCAATTTTACTGCAAAAAACGGCGACGGTTTCGCCTGCGGAATGGCGAGAACATTTTGTGAGGCTGGCGGGATCGCCGGTGTTTGCGGTGATGCGTCAGGATTCTGCGGCGCTGGCTGCGTTGGCGCAGCAAGCTCCCGGAGGATTGCATTCGCCGCAACTGGCCGCGCTGCTGGGACAACTGGAATGGATCTCGATTGCCGGAAAGCCGGATGGAAATTTGTTGCGCGTGGTGATTGATGGAGAGTGCGCGTCGGAACAAGTCGTGAAGCAGTTGCGAGATTTTCTGAATGGCGTGGTGGTGCTGGCGCAGATGGGATTGAATGACGCGAAGACGCGGAAGCAGTTGGACCCGGCGTTGCGCGAGGGATATTTGGAGTTGCTGCAGTCAGCGGACATTCAGAAGATGGATCGAGGATCATCGAAGTCGGTACGGGTGGTATTGGATGTGACGCCGAAGTTGTTGGAGGCGGCGAGGAGCAAGGCGCCGCTGGCGGAGTTGCGGAGACCGGTGGTTGAGGGACGGTGAGGTTGCGGGTCGCGGCCAAAACGAGGAGAAACGGCAAGAAAAAGAACGGAACGCATTGCAGTTCGATCGTAAAGAACCCACCCTTAAAAACCAAGGGTGGGGCACCCTCGTGCATTTGGATTGTGGTGTAACAAGAACGGGATTAGTCGCCGGAGGAGGCGTTGCGCATGTAGCGCCAGGGGTTGACTGGGGCGTTGTTCATGCGGACTTCGTAGTGAACGTGCGGGCCAGTGCTGCGGCCGCTGATGCCGGCGTAGCCGATGACTTCGCCGCGCTTCACGCGTGTGCCAGAGACTACCGAGTAAGCCGAAAGATGCGCGTACCAGGTGGTGAGGCCAAAACCGTGATCGAGAATCACGACGCGGCCATAGCCGGTGTGTTGATCGGCGCTGACCACGATGCCATCTGCCGTCGCGTGAACAGGCGCGCCGTAATCCGCGCTCACGTCAACGCCAGTGTGGAACGCGCCTTCACCTGAGAACGGGTCGAGACGTTCGCCGAAGCTGTCGGTGATATGTCCGAGCACTGGCCAGATGGAGGGCGTGTAATCCGAATCCGCGAAGGTGCTGGCAGGGATGAGGCGCAGTCCACCAGCGGAAACGGTAATGGCCGCAGCGTTCCGCTTCAAGAAAGAATATTGCTGAATGGAGCGATCGAAAGCGTCCTCTGGAGAAGCTTCGTTATCCACGAGATCGAAAGCGGCCGGGTGATAACGCATCACGCCGTAGGTCATGGCGACTTCCGTTGCGAGGCCCTGCAAAGAATCGAGGCGCTGGTTGGTATCTTTTACGGTGGTCTGCAGCTCGCGATATTGCTTTTTCAGATTTTCCTGATCGTGGCGAAGGGCGTTGTAATTGCCAACCTTCCAGAGCATGCGGCTGTAGGAACCGATGGCAGCGACCACGGTGATGCTTCCGATGATCGCGAGCGCAGCTACGCCGTGAAGTAAATAGGCAGGCAAAACCAATTTGCGTAGTTTGCCGGGCGTCGATGCGATGAAGAATGTGTAATTCTTGCCACTGATCACGACATGGCCCCTCAGGCCGGGAATTCCAGGGAATCCATATTTATTATATGCGGTGCGGTCTTCCTAGGGCACCCTGAGATCCGCACAATAAAATATTGAGAACCGTGAGCCATGGTTCGCGATGCGATAGGTACAATCCTAGTTTTGCAGGCCGCTCCCGTCAACCCTGTATTTAGGTTTATTTGGGCCAGCCGAAGGAAAACTGTACCCTGTCCGCGGGGTCAGCATGCGCTACGATAACGGCAACGATGCGAGAAAAAATGAATGAAGACATGGTGTTACGGAAGATCGAAGACGCAACACGTAAATCGCGAGGCGGCGGAGTACATCTTGGAATCGGGGACGACACGGCGATTTGGCGGCCCACGAAGGGCTTCGAAACGATCCTGACGTGCGACTGGTCGCTGGAGGGCTCGCACTTTCTGCTGGAAAAACATCCGCCGGAGGCGATTGGCTGGAAAGCGTTGGCGCGGGCGACCAGTGACATTGCGGCTATGGGCGGGATCGCGCGGTGCTTTCTGCTGAGCCTGGCCTTGCCGACCGAATTGACGGGAAAGTGGCTAACGAAATTTCTGGCGGGAACGGGCCGAGCCGCGAAAAAGTTTGGCTGCGTGCTGGCGGGCGGAGATACCACGCGGCGCAAGGATGTGTTGATCAATGTGTCTGTCGTGGGAGAGGTACGGCCGGGGCGCGCGTTGTTGCGATCGGGGGCGAAGGCTGGAGATGCATTGTTCGTGAGCGGGACTTTGGGGCAGGCTGATGTTGGTCTGCGCGAATTGCTCGCGGGGAAAGGATTGGCGCGGGCGACGAATCGAAATTTAAGCAAGCATATGTATCCGGAGCCGCGGTTGGAGTTGGGGCGATGGCTGGCGGAGCGTCGATTGGCGACGGCGATGATGGATTTGTCGGATGGCTTGTCGACGGACTTGCCGAGATTGTGTGCGGCGAGCGGAGTTGGTGCGCGGATACAGGCGGAGGCATTACCGCGGGTGGAGTTGCGTGATCGCGACGATGCGATGCAGTTGGCGTTGCATGGCGGAGACGATTACGAATTGATGTTTAGCGTGGCGGCGCGGAATGTGGGGAGAGTGCCGAGTGAGTATCGCGGAGTGGCGTTGACGCGAATTGGGGAGATTGTGGCGGGAAGAAAGATTCGGTTGGCGGGTGAGGATGGCGAGGAGGCGGAGTTGGTCGCTGGAGGATGGGATCCGTTCCGTGAGTGAGGGGTGGTGATGCGCGGTCACATCGAGTTTGGGTTGGGATCACGGTTGGCGCGATCCCTTCGCTTCGAGCCGCAAAGTGCGCGGCTCTCCGGTCGGAATGACAACGAGTGGCCAGTGGCGGGGCTATGGAGTTGGGGTTGTGGGTGCGGAGGTGGAGGTTATTGCCGGTGGGGGCGGAGGCTTCGGCTTGGGTAGGGCAGGGACTTCTTCTTCCGGGGCGGTGTCGGGGACGTCAGTGTGAACGTTGTGCCCGGAGGCTTGTTCTTCGAGCGTGACGACGTTGGGGAAATCGAGTGCGGGCATTCCGGCCATGCCTTGCTGCATAAATTCAATCCAGATGGGTAGAGCGGCTTGCGCGCCGCTCTCGCGTTTGCCCAGAGAAATCTGTTTGTCGTCGTAGCCCACCCAAACGCCCGCGGTGATTTGTGGGGTGAAGCCGATGAACCAGGCGTCGGTGAAATCCTGCGTGGTGCCGGTCTTGCCGCCTGCGGGACGTCCGAGAGTTTTTGCCTTCATCGCGGTACCAAACTGCACGACTTCTTCGAGCATGGCGGTCATGGTGTGAGCCACGTCGGGCGAAAGCACGTCGTGCACTTCGGGATGGGCTTCTTCAAGCAGCGCGCCATCGTAGCTGGTGACCTTGCGAATCATGTGAGGATCGATGCGTATGCCATCGTTGGGAAAAACGGTGAAGGCCGAAACGTGCTCGATGAGGCGCATGTCCGCGGCCCCAAGTGCCAGCGGAAGATAGGGCGGCAACTGGCTGGTGATGCCGAAGCGTTTGGTCATGTCGACAACGGAGCTGATGCCAACTTTTTCGGCGAGTTTTACGGCGGGAATGTTGCGCGAACCGGCTAGAGCTCGGCGCAAAGTGATGGTGCCCTCAAATTTTTCGTCGTAATTGTGCGGAGAGTAGGGCTGGCCGCCGCTGATGACGGTGAAGGGCGCGTCAACGATGGTGTCGAATGGCGACGATCCTTTTTCGATGGCATCGGCGTAGACGTAAACCTTGAAGGAGCTGCCGACCTGGCGGTAGGCCTGCGTGGCGCGATTAAACTTGGAGTCTTCGAAACTGTAGCCGCCGACCATGGCCTTGATTTCGCCGGTAGCGTTGTCGATGGCGATCATGGCGGCTTGCGGCGCGGGTTGCTGTTCGAGCTGAATGCGCGCGGTAGTTTCCCTCAGGTCCTGAATGGAGAATTGCGCAAGGTCGCCGACATTGAGGATTTCGGTGAGTTTTTTGTGGCCGGTCCAGGCGATGTCCAGCGGAGAAAGAATGGCGCGGTAGTTGCCGATTTTAACGGTGGCGCTCTTGTCGTCGACGGAAAGAATCAAGCCAGTGACGTAACTTCCCTTTTCGATGGCGTGACGCCAGTCGTCGTCTTCGTAGTTGTCGAGCTTGCCGAGATTGTCGTTGAGGATGTTGGGCAGCTTGTCGCGCCAGCCGTGGCGGCGATCGTAGATGTGCAGGCCGTCGCGAATGGCCTGATTGGCGGCTTTCTGCATTTGGATATTGAGCGTGGTGTAGACGCGGAGGCCGCGTTCGTGAACGGCTTCGGTGCCGTAGGTGGTTTCCAGATATTTGCGAATGTCTTCGAAGAAGTAGGGCGCGAGATCGTTGCGCGGATATTGCAAGTGCAGGCCGAGCGGCGTTTTGCGGGCGGCTTCCTCTTCGGCGGCAGAGATTTTGCCTTCTTCGCGCATCTGGTGGATCACTAGATTGCGGCGCGCGAGGGCGCGGGCGGGATCGGCCAAAGGCGAGTAGATGGGTCCGCGAACCATTCCGGCGAGCAGAGCGGCTTGTTGAATATTGAGGTCGGTGACGGGCTTACCAAAATAAAATTGCGCCGCGGCGGCGAAACCATAGTTGCCGTGCGCAAGATAGACCTGATTGGCGTACATGGTAAAAATTTGCGGCTTGGTATAGCGGCGCTCGATCTGCAGGCTGAGCAGCATTTCCTGGGCTTTGCGGCGAAAGCTGCGGTCGCTGCGATCGAGAAACAGGTTGCCAGCCAGCTGCATGGTGATGGTGCTGGCGCCTTCGGCTTTGCGGTGCTTGAGGATGTTGCGATAGGCGGCGCCGGCCACGCGGGGAAAATCGACTCCCCAGTGATCTTCGAAGTGCTGATCTTCGATGGCCGTGACAGCGTTGTAGAGGACTTTGGGGGTTTGCTCCCAGGTCATGAGGATGCGGCGCTGCAAGGCGAAGCTGCCAACAAGCTGGCCATCGTCGGCGTAGATTTCGGTGACCACGTTAGGGCGATAGGTTTCGAGCGCGCGGATTTCGGGGAGATCGCTTTCGTAGACGAAGAGCAGTCCCGCGGCGGCGCCAATGGCGACGGAGCACAAGAGCAGGAACGCGAGCGCGACGCGGTCGATGAGTTTCCAGCCACGAAGCCGCAAAGTGATCGGAGGAAGACTAAGCATCGAAAGATGAGTTTAGCGCAGGACGATGAATGGCACGAGAGTTGTAAAAGAAAGCGTTGCGTTTTAGAAACAGGGAGAAAAGAGAGGCGGCATGACGGCGACGGCTATGTAATTCTGTACTTGCTTACGTAAACACCTTCGAACCCGGGGTCCGAGAATGTACCTTGCGCTGTTTGCCGCGTCTTTCCTGCTGTCGCTGATCATTTCCGTGGTGCTGGTTTGGCTATTCACCAAGCCCATCGAGGATTTCCTGCATCGTTTCATTATCGATCCGATGATTTGCTCGGTGTGGTCGAAGTATTTGCGGTTTGCGGTTGTGGCGGTGGGCGTGAGCACCGGGACGCGCGTGGAAACCTTCCGGGATTACGTGGCGGCGCCCTCTTACAGCAAGGGAGCGCTTGCGGCGCAGGTGACCCAGGAATTCTGGGCGCTGGAGTTGTACCGGACAGCGTCGGGCACCGCGATTGGGCTGACGTGGTTGCTACTGGCGTTCTGCGTGATGACGGTTGTCGCGAAGATGATTATCAAGCCGGTAGAGCGAAACGAAACGCGCGGGGTGGAAGAGCAGGAACGCAACGCGGGCGCGGCGATCAGCAGCCCCAATCATCGGATCTAACCTAATCCGGCCTGGAAAATTGCGCAGCGACACGCGCATTTTAGCGCCGCGAGGCCGAATTGCACCCGAAGAGGTAGCAAGGTCCGGGATTCTGCGGACATGGGGCTCAGCGTGCTGCGCCCATACGGAGTGGCGTGAAGGTTCGTGTATTAGGGGTCGCCTTCTGAGGCGGGCCGCCCGCAAATGTCGACGGAAACATTGCGCGATCGGGGGAGCGTTGGAAGCGTGGCGGTCAGATCAGGGAGTAGTAGTGGTCGGCGGAATCGGCGCAGGCGCGGCAGAGGGTGCGGCCGTTGTGCTGGACTTCGCGCTTGAAGTTTATGCCTTCGCCGCATTCGGCGCAGACTACGCGCGGGCCCTTGAAGCCGGGAAGATCTTCGGGTTGGATTTCGACTTTGACCCATTGCTTGTCGAAGAGCACATCGTCGGGGAGTTGCGCGTAGGCTTTTTGCTGGCCATGTTCCTTGTCGAGTTCGGGAAACATTTCGCGAGCGATCTGCTTGGAAGATTCCTTGGCGGCGATGCGGACGGCGCGTCCGGTTTGCAGATCGCAGAAGGTGGCGGCGACTTTGCCCCAGTCGCGGAATTTCAGAGCGCGCTTGCCAAGGCGGCAGTTGGCCACGAGCGCGACAGCGTCAGTGACACAGCGATCGATTTCCGCATATGTGACGATGCGTTTGCGTTCGGCGACAGGATCGGTGATGCCGAGTTCGCGGAGACCGTAAAGCGCTAGACGAACGCCGAGGACCTGTCCGGCGCAAAGATGGCCGTGGGCGACGGTGGCGAGTTCGAGGTATTCGGGAAGAGATTTCATGGCAAGGATTCGATTCGGCGACGAGGACTAAGGTATCAGAGTTTTCAGGGTGGCGCCGGGAAGGGCGCTACGTAGCGAACACTCAGGCTGGGTGATGCAAGAATCGAGAGGATTCCTCACTTCGCGGACTCCGTTCGAAATGACGGTGGGATAATCATCGCGACAAATCCGGATGATGGAGCAGACATCCTTACTTACAATGCGCACGTCACTATGGCGCAGCCATTCCTGGCTGTGCGGTTTTGCCCTTGAGGCGATGGATGTCTGTTATCTGTTATCTGGCGCTCAGGACGGTTGCGGGGGTGCTGGGGTCGGCGTTGGACTTGCGGACCACGGATGAGGTTGGCGGGCTTCCTGGAAGGCGAAGACAGTCATGAGTAGGGCGAGGACCAGGAAGGCGGCGTCGCGGACTACTGTCCAGCCGGTTAGAGGCTCGGGCTTGCCAAAGCAGCCACAATCGATCTGCAGGCCCAGCAGGTAGGCGCGGGTAACCACGGTGATGAAACCGACGAGGATGGCGGTCACGATCGAGGCCCAGATGCGCAGACGCCAGCCGATCAGGAGAAGCAGCCCGAGAACGATTTCGAATGGCGGCAGAAAGTGCGAAACGAACGTTACGCCCGATTCGGAGAGCATGTGGTAGGAGCGAACTTGCTGGCCGAAATTGGACAAGTTCGATAGCACCGAAAATTTCAGCATGAAGAATGACTGCGTCATCAGATTCGGAGTGAACAGTTTGGAGTAGCCGGCGTAGATAAAGATGCCGCCGAGAACGATACGGCCGAGCCAGATAATGGCGCGGCGGAAATTCAATGGGGCGGATTGCATCACCAGTTGTGCCTACCTATTTCTGAGCGACGAGTTGGTCCAGAAAGGTCTTCAGAACATCATAATTGACGAAGCCGACGACCGGAAAGGACTGGCCGTTCTTGGCATGAAGAATGGAGGTGGGCGTCTGGTTCACCACGTAGCCCTGACCGAGTTGCTTATCGCGATCGATCAGAGGTTCGAGGGTTTTGCCGTCGACGAGCGCCTGAACTTTCTTCATCTCGGCGGGAGATAGGACGCTGGCAACAGTTCCCTTCACGTCGCCGCTGGCTTCCCACTGTTCCTGATTCTGGAAAAGTACCTGCTCCACCTGTTCGCACTTGCCAATGTGGCAGGCCGCACGGGAATAGCTGGCGGCAACGCGCGAGTAGGCGTGCATGGGAAGGGGGAAATCGCGGTGAACAAGGTAGATCTTTCCGGTATCGACGTAGTTTTCCATGACGCGCTGGTTGGTGGTGGTGAAAAGCTGCTTACAGGCGGGGCACTGAAAATCGCTGAAGATCTCCATGGTGACTGGCGCGTTTTTGGAGCCGAACGCCTTGGTGGGATCGATATCGGCGACGCCGTTGACGGCGATGCTTTGCGGCGCGGCAGCGGGTGCGGCAGGAGTGTTATTGGCTCTGCGGTCCTTGGGAGCCGCAACGAGGAGCGAGCCCGCGACAGCAAACGTGGCGGTCAAAGCGAGGGCGAGACTGGACCTACGATTCACAAAGACCTCCAAAACAGGTTGATAGAGATGAGCGAGGAAATCTCAGCCAGAGTACCACAGGTTTGCAGCGGAGAAGGGACGCCGCCTGCACCCAGAGTGTTTGGCAGAGAATCTAAAGGCAGCGAAGATTGTGGCTGGAAAGTAATGAACGAATGGGCTGGGGTGGCGGTCACAAGGGTTTGGTGCTGGAAGCACGACTGGAGGTTGCAAGGACGAAATGAACTCGTGGAAATCGTGAGAGAAAGGAGCTAGAGGGGCTACTTAAGCGTAAGAAAACATGTCCATTACAGTTGCTATCAAATAACTTGACAAGGAGGCACTCAACCTGTATAGTTGGGAAGCTTCGAGCGATGGGCGCCCAGCCTGTCGAGCAGAATGCCGGTAAATCACAACGTTAATTCGAGAGACCCGGCGAGGTTAGGATTTGGGAAAGGTCTTGTTGGAAGGAGAAGGAAGGCATGAGCAAGATTATTGGAATTGACTTGGGAACGACGAACTCGGTGGTATCCGTGATGCAGGGCGGCGAGCCGGTGGTGATCCCCAACCAGGAAGGCACGCGCACGACGCCTTCGGTGGTGGCAATCACGAAGACAGGTGAGCGGCTGGTAGGCCAAGTGGCCAAGCGCCAGGCCGTGACCAATCCAGAGAACACCGTTTATTCGATCAAGCGCTTCATGGGACGTCGCTACGATGAAGTGCAAGAAGAGATGAAGCGCGTGCCGTACAAAGTAGTGAAGGGTCCGCATGATGATGCGCGCATCGAGATCGCGGGCAAGCAGTACAGCCCGCCGGAAATCTCGGCGATGATTTTGACGAAGTTGAAGACGGCGGCGGAAGACTTTCTTGGCGAGAAGGTCACCAAGGCGGTGATTACCGTGCCGGCGTACTTCAACGACGCGCAGCGGCAAGCCACCAAACAGGCCGGCGAAATCGCGGGCATGGAAGTGGTACGCATCATCAACGAGCCGACGGCGGCAGCGCTGGCGTACGGCTTGGAAAAAAAGAGCGACGAGACGATTGCGGTGTATGACTTGGGCGGCGGCACGTTCGACATTTCGGTGCTGGAAGTTGGCAGCGGCGTAGTCGAAGTGAAGTCGACCAACGGCGACACGCACCTGGGCGGCGACGACATCGACCAGAAAATCGTGGACTGGCTCATCGATGAGTTCAAGAAAGAGCATGGCATTGATTTGGGCAAGGACCGGATGGCGCTGCAACGCCTGAAGGAAGCCGCGGAAAAGGCCAAGATCGAGCTGTCGCAGATGATGGAGACGGAGATTAATCTGCCGTTCATCACCGCGGGAGCCAGCGGGCCGATTCACATGCAGCAGAAGCTGACGCGCATGCGGCTGGAACAGTTGATGAGCGATTTGCTGGACCGCTCGATGAAGCCGGTGAAGCAAGCGCTGGAAGACGCCAAGATGTCGCCGCAGGACATTCAGGAAGTGGTCTTGGTCGGTGGATCGACGCGAATTCCGAAGGTGCAATCGCTGGTGAGCAACTTCTTCGGCGGGAAAGAACTGCACAAGGGCGTGAACCCGGACGAAGTGGTGGCGGTGGGCGCAGGCATTCAAGGCGCAGTGCTGGCAGGCGAAGTGAAAGACATTTTGCTGCTGGACGTGACACCATTGTCGCTGGGCGTGGAAACGCTGGGCGGCGTGATGACTGTGCAGATTCCGCGCAACACCACGATCCCTACACGCAAGGTGGAAACGTACTCGACGGCTTCGGACAACCAGCCGGGCGTGGAAATCCACATCCTGCAAGGCGAACGCAAATTCGCGAAAGACAACCGCTCGCTCGGCACATTCAAGCTGGACGGAATTCCGCCAGCGCCGCGCGGCACTCCGCAGATCGAAGTGACCTTTGACATCGACGCGAACGGCATCTTGAACGTGAGCGCGAAAGACAAGGCCACGAACAAGGAACAGAAGATCACCATCACGGCGTCGACTGGCTTGTCTAAGGATGAAGCCGAGAAGATGCGCGTGGAAGCCGAGTCGCATGCGGAAGACGATCGCAAGCGAATGGAAGAGGTGGAAGCGCGGAATCGTCTGGACGGCATCGTGTACCAGGCGGAGAAGACGATTCGCGAGAACCGCGACAAGATCCCCGAGGGCGATGTGAAGGCCACGGAAGAAGCGATCGACGACGCGAAGAAGGCGATGAATGAAGGCGGCGTACCCAGACTGCGTTCGGCAACAGAGAACGTGGAGAAGGTGCTGCACCGTATGGCTGAAGAACTGTACAAGAAGACGCAAACGGCGGAAGCGGGGCAAGCAGGAGCCGCGGCTGGCGCCGGAGCGGGAGCGTCGCAACCAGGCGGAAGTGGCGCGCAGGGCGGCAACAAGCCCGGCGACGTGATTGACGCCGAGTATGTCGACGTGGACGACAAGAACAAGCCGAACTAAGAATCCGCGTAAAGAGGGGTGCGGCCGATGCTAGTCGACAGTCATTAGCTGACAGTCGACAGCCAAGGCGCACCCCGCTTTCAGTTTAGGGGACGGATAGCACGACGAGTCGTGGAGACCAGCCTGAAGGCTGGGCACTACATGAGCTTAGTGAGTATGGGCCCGCTGCTTAGGTGGGCGAGAAGAAGATGGCTACTACATCAAAACAAGATTATTACGAGCTGCTTGGGGTGGATCGCAAGGCGACCGCGAAGGATATTCGCACGGCGTTTCGAAAGCTGGCGCGCAAGTATCACCCTGACCTGAATCCAGGCGATAAGGCCTCGGAGGAAAAGTTCAAGCAGTTGCAGGAAGCGTACGACGTTTTGTCGGACACGAAGAAGCGGCAGATGTACGACCAGTACGGCTTCTACAGCGAGAATGCGCCGCCTGCGGGTTATGGCGGAGG